>JBLMWY010000024.1:0-2687 GCA_050257475.1 Bdellovibrio bacteriovorus | reverse complement strand
CCCCGGCCCAGGGCGGACCTGAGCTCGGGCAGGGCGGCGTCGACCGGGAGGGCCGGACCGAGATCGCGCTGGGCAGGAGCCCTGATCAGGAGGCGGGCGGCGCGTCCGCCGCGGTCTCTGCGGCCTCAGCCTCGGCCGCTGGCTCCGGTGCGGGGCCCTTCGGCTTGGGCGGCTCGATGAGGGACTCGGCCCTCAGGATGCGGGTCTTGTCGTCCCCGTGGACGAACTGCTTGTCCTTGCCCTGGACCGCATAGCGGCCGGACTTCTTCTGGTAGATGGTGTAGTCGCCGGTCTTCTTGACTTGCTGCATGGCTCACTCGGAGGTTGGGTTGGTGGATGGGGTCGTGAATCGTTCGCCGGTCGCGGCAAGGAGCGCCTCGACATCGCGCTCCTGGGCCGGCTGCACCAGCACCCCGTGGAGGGGAAAGCGCTCCGCCAGCCGATCCACGTAGGAGCGCTGGTCCTTGGTCACCAGGACGATGACACGGGCCTGGGGCGCATAGCGCTGGAGGCCGCCGAGGAAGACGTCCAGGTTGCTCAGATTGGCCCCGGCGTAGTTGTTTCCGAAACCGTAGAAGAACTCCGCTACCACCCAGTCCGGGCGGCGGCTCTTGAGGGCCTGCACCGCCTTGCGCTGGGAGGGCAGGCGCAGCTCCTCGATCCCCAGTCGCCGGTAGAGGCCGGACAGGTTGGGGTGGCCGGGGGACTCGATGATCGAGTAGAGGAGTGGGGCGCCCACCCTGGGTGCGTCGGGGGCTGGGCCGGCCACCTAGCGACGATTCAGGTCGCCGTCCCCATCGGTCTCCCCGTCCACGTCCTCGTAGGGTCCGTCGCCCTCCAGGGGCGGGCGATGGGCGATCTCCGGCGGGCCGTCCCGCTCGATCTGCACCCGGAAGTCCGCGATCAGGGCGGCCATGGCCCCCAGGGCCGCCAGCACCGGGGCCATCAGGGTCAGCAGCCCGGCGATTCCGACGCCGGCGGTGAGCGGGATCTCCACCAGGGCCTCACCGCTTGGTCGGCGCACCACCAGGCGGCGCACATTGCCCTCCTGGATCAGGGCCTTGACCCGCTCCACCAGCTCGGCCCCGCGGACCTGGATCTCCTCGCTCAGGGGTCGGTCGTCTTTCTCTTGCATCGTCAGCACGGCTCGCTCGACTCACGAGGCCGCCACTTTACCCGCTTGCCGCGGATGGGTCATCCCCGGGGTCCGCGCCGCCGGAAGTCTGGTGAGGCGCGGGATCCGGATCCAGGTCCCCGTCCAGGTAGAGCCATCCGCCGTTGCGGCGCTGGAAGCGGCTGCGCTCATGGAGCCGATGGGCCTTGCCGCCAATCTTGTAGTGGGCCACGAACTCGACGGTGCCCTTGGTATCGCCGGGTCCGCCGCCCTCCGTCGCCAGGATCTGGAGGCGGATCCAGCGTACCGCATAGTCCACGTCGATGCGGGAAGGTCTGGTGACCGGGTGCCAGGTCGAACGCAGCCAGTCCGTGTCGCGCCGGACGTAGGCGGTGTAGCGGGAACGCATGAGCTGCTCGGCGGTCTCCGGGACCTGGCCACCCGCGAGGAAGGGGCCGCAGCAGTCGCCGTAGGCGCGCCCGGAGCCGCAGGGACAGGCACTGTCCGCTGACGCCTTTCCGGCCGCCGGCCTCAGGAGGCCCACAGGGGTCCCTCCTGCATGGCGGCGATCTGCTCACGCAGGGCCAGGATGTGGTCCTGCCAGTAATGCTGGGTGTTGAACCAAGGAAAGGCCGCGGGGAAGGCGGGGTCGCGCCAGCGGCGGGCGAGCCAGGCGGCGTAGTGGATCTGGCGGAGCGTCCGCAGGGCCTCGATGAGGTGCAGCTCCCGGTGGTCGAAGTCCCGGAAGTCCTCGTAGCCCGCCAGGATGTCGGCGAGCTGGCGGCTCATGTCGGCCCGCTCCCCGGACAGCAGCATCCAGAGGTCCTGGACTGCGGGGCCCGTGCGGGCGTCGTCGAAGTCCACGAAGTGAGGGCCGGCGTCGGTCCAGAGCAGGTTGCCGCGGTGGCAGTCCCCGTGGAGCCGCAGGTGGGTGACCTCGCCGGCCCGCTCGAAGCAGGCGCTCACCCCATGCAGGGCCTCGTGCACGACGCTCTCATAGGCGGGGAGCAGGTCCGCCGGGATCCAGCCGCCCGCGAGGAGGAAGTCCCGCGGGATCAGTCCAAAGCCCTCGATGTCCAGGGTCGGCCGGTGGGCGAAGGGGCGCACCGCACCGACACAGTGAATGCGCCCAATGAAGCGGCCGATGGTCTCCAGGACCTGGCTGTCCTCCAGCTCCGGGGTGCGCCCACCCCGCCGGGGGCTGAGGGAGAAGCGATAGCCCCGATGGTGGTGCAGGGTTTGCCCGGCGGTCTCGAAGGGGGGAACCGCCGGGATCTCCCGCTCCGCCAGCTCCAAGGTGAAGGCATGCTCCTCCAGGATGGCGGCGTCGCTCCAGCGCCCGGGGCGGTAGAACTTGGCGATCACCGGCTCCGCGTCCTCGATGCCCACCTGGTAGACGCGGTTCTCGTAGCTGTTGAGGGCGAGCTGGCGGCCGTCGGCGAGGAACCCGACGCTCTCGACCGCGTCGAGCACCATGTCGGGGCTGAGTCCCGCGTAGGGCGGGCTGGCTAGGGTGTCGTTCACCCCGCCATTGTACGGCCGCCCCCGTTTGGGCTTGATGCGCCGCAGCATT
>JBLMWY010000023.1:0-2603 GCA_050257475.1 Bdellovibrio bacteriovorus | reverse complement strand
CGGGAAATTTGCCCTTCGCCCGCTGGTCGGCAAGTGCCGGGAAGTAGAGATCCGTGGCCAGCCTGATGCCGTCCTTCATGGAGATCATGACCTTGGAGTAGTACGACCTCTCGCACCCCTCCATCGACGAGACGGAAGTCACCCCGCCCGTCGAGTCCGATACCGAAAGTCCACGCCCCTCGTCCCTGCTCGACGTTCTTAAGTCCCTTTCCCCCGCAGGATTCGAACGCGTCTCACAGCGCCTCCTGCGCGAGGCGGGCTTCGAGCGCGTCATCGTCACGGGGAAGTCTGGCGATGGAGGAATCGACGGCCATGGCATCCTGCAGGTCAATCCCTTCGTAAGCTTTACCGTACTCTTTCAATGCAAGCGCTATGCGGGAGCCGTCTCCGCCTCGCAGGTGCGGGATTTTCGAGGCGCGATGATGGGGCGAGCGGACAAAGGGATCATCATCACAACCGGCACCTTCACGTCGGAGGCGATGAAGGAGGCGCGACGGGACGGGGCACCTCCCATCGAGCTGGTGGACGGGGACACCTTGGTCCAGATGTTCGAGCGGCTGGAGCTTGGCGTAAGACCCAAGACCGTCTACGAAGTGGACGAAGCCTTCTTTGGCGAGTATCGCTGACCACGGCAAATGGCTCGAGACCTTTTGATCCAGCCCCCCATCAGCGGGTGATAAGCCGGGGCAGGCGGATCAGAGATCCGGATCAAGTCCCGCGATCACACATGGCGATTCGTGTCGAGACTCAGCCGCTGCGGCTCGGGTGCGGCTCGCCGGGGCCCTCGGGGCCAGGGATGGCGCCGTGGAGCCTACAGGGATGTATTCACGGCGTGCCACGGCGAGCCGCTCCCGAGCCAGCCCCCACGGCCGAGCTTCAATGCCAACCACCTCACACACCGCCCCATCCAGGCGCTTCAGGCGACGCCTGGTCCACTACCCCTCCGGTGGAGGGCCCGGGTAGGGTGGAGAGCGGGTGCCCCGCGCCCGTAGAACCAGCCTAGCTGTTCCCACCCCTTTCTTCTGGCGGCCGGGGGGAATGGGGACGGAGGATATGGGGAAGGACAACCCTTTTGCGTTGCTGGGACCTTGGAGTCTATTAGGCATGGAACGACCCATCACCGGATTTCACCTCGACGACGAGGGACATTGGGTCGCGGAGCTGGCCTGCGGCCACTTCCAGCACGTGCGGCACAATCCCCCTTGGATGGTGAGACACTGGGTGGTCACGGCTCAAGGCCGCGCGAGCATGCTAGGGGCCAGATTGAACTGTAAGAAGTGCGATTCTGGGGCACCGCCGGACGCGCGCTGAGGGCTTGCCGCCGAGGATTCGTCGCGGTCCGTACCCCGCGGCGCTCGCTCATCGCGGGGGCCTAGCGCCCCGTCGCTCAGCTTGGACGCTGGCGTGGGCCTGAGCGGGCGGTACGGCCCACGGGCTGCTCACCGCTGCGGCTCTCTTGCGCCGGGGTCGGGCGCGAGCCTCGGGCTCTGGAACAAAGAGGGACGCCGGATGGTGCCGGGTCGGGCTGAAGCCCGGCCTACACGACCTGTCTATAGCTCCCGGGTCGCGAGGAAGCGGATGTCGGGCCAGCGCTCCTCGGTGAGGCTCAGGTTGACCCGGGTGGGGGCGAGATACACGAGCTGCTCGTCCCCGTCCAAGGCGAGGTTTTCGTAAACCTTCTCCTGGAAGCGCTCCAGGATCTTGGGGTCGTCGCAGCGGATCCAACGGGCGGTGTGGACCGAGACCGGCTCCACGACGGCGTCCACGCCATACTCGTCCTTGAGCCGGAAGGCCGCCACGTCAAACTGCAATATGCCGACGGCGCCAAGGATCATGTCATTGTTCTTCAGCGGCCGAAAGACCTGGGTGGCACCTTCTTCCGCCAACTGGCTCACCCCCTTTTGGAGGGCCTTGGTACGCAGGGGGTCTCTGAGAACGATGCGGCGGAACAGCTCGGGGGCGAAGTAGGGCACGCCCTCGTATTTCAGCTCCTCCCCCTCGGTGAAGGTGTCGCCGATCTGGATGGTGCCGTGGTTGTGCAGGCCGATGATGTCGCCGGGGAAGGCCTCTTCCACGTGGCGGCGCTCGTCGGCCTGGAAGGTGATGGCGTTGGCCACCTGGATCATCTTTCCGATGCGCACGTGGCGCATCCGCATCCCCTTGGTGTAGCTCCCTGAGCAGACCCGCAAGAAGGCCACCCGGTCCCGATGGGCCGGGTCCATGTTCGCCTGGATCTTGAAGACGAAGCCGGTGAAGCGCTCCTCCGCCGGATCCACCAGCCGCTGGGTGGTCTGGCGGGGGCGCGGCGGCGGGGCATAGTCCACGAAGGCGTCGAGCAGCTCCCGCACCCCGAAGTTGTTGATCGCCGAGCCGAAGAACACCGGGGTCTGGCGGCCGGCCCGGTAAGCATCCAGGTCGAGCGGGTGGCTCGCGCCCTGCACCAGCTCCATCTCGGCCCGCAGCTCGTCGGCCTGGTCCCCCAGGAGCTCGTCCATGCGCGGGTTCCCGATCCCCTGGATCACCTCCCCCTCATTGATGCGCCCCCCATGTTGGGGGCTGAAGAGGTGGGTGCGGTCGTGGCGCAGGTCATAGACCCCCTTGAA
>JBLMWY010000022.1:0-2744 GCA_050257475.1 Bdellovibrio bacteriovorus | reverse complement strand
CTAGCCTTTGGCGCTGTCTGGCCGCCATCCAACGGCGTTCGGCGCGCTCTGCAGCGCCTCCCTTTGCATAATCGCAAACTTTGCATAAGGACGCTTATGCAAAGGTTTCCATAAGCGTCCTGAGCGGTCAGCCAGGGCGTCAGCCACGGGTGCCTGGTTTCAGCATTTTGTTGACACTCGTGGCTGCGCTGTCGTGAGGGCAACGCGGGTTCCTCGGGCCGGGGGATACGATGGGCCCTCAGTGCATCCGGTGCCGGAAGAGCCAGCCGGCGGCGGTGAGGCTCGCGAGCCCGATGAGGGCCATGGGCCAGTACTGATCCAGCAGGAGGGCATAGGAGTCCCCCTCCAGGAAGACGCCGCGGAGCACGATCAGGAAGTAGCGCAGGGGGTCGAGGTAGGTGAGGAGCTGGACCGCCTGCGGCATGTTGGCGATGGGGGTGGCGAAGCCCGAGAGGATCACCGAGGGCACCAGGAACAGAAAGGCGCCGAGCAGCCCCTGCTGCTGGGTCACCGCGAGCGATGAGATCATGAGACCCACCCCCACCGCGGAGAGCAGGAAGAGCCCCATACCTAGATAGAGGGCCCCCAGTGACCCGCGCAGCGGAACCCCGAAGGCGAAAACCACCAGCAAGACGATCAGGCTGCCCTGCGCGAGCCCGATCAGGACTCCCGGGATGGACTTGCCGATGAGGATCTCCACGGGGCGCAGGGGTGTCACCAGGAGCTGATCGAAGGTGCCGGCCTCCCGCTCCCGGGCCACCGAGAGCGAGGTCACCACCAGGGTCACCACGAGGGTCAGGAGCCCCACGATGCCGGGCACGATGAACCAGCGGGACTCCAGGTTCGGGTTGTACCAGGGGCGGATCGCGAGGCGGACCTGGGCCCCCCGCTGGCCTTGGCCCTCGGCCCAGGCCTCGTTGAAGTCGATGAGGATCTCCCGCGCGTAGTTGAGCGCCGTCATGGCGGTGTTGGAGTTGCGCCCGTCCAGGATCACCTGCACCTGGCCGCCGGCACCGCGCGCCACGTCCGCGGTGAAGCGCGGTCCGATGCGCAGCACCAGCAGGGCCTCCCGAGCGTCGATCACGGGGGCCACCTCGCCATCGAGGCGCAAGCGGCGTACGACCCGGAAGTTCGTCGAGCCTTCGAAGCGGGCGATCAGCTCCCGGGCGGTGGCACCGCCGTCCTGGTCAAGGATGGCCAGGGGCGCTTGGTTGAGGTCGAAGGTGGCGGCGAACCCAAACACCAGGAGCTGGGCGATGGGCGGCCCGATCAGCACGAAGCGGCTGCGCGGGTCCCGGATGAGGGCCAGGAGCTCCTTCAGCGCAAGGGCCAGGATGTGTTGGAGCATGGCCTACTCCAGGTCCTTGCGCGCCTTGCGCCGCAGGACGGCGAAGAAGACAAGCATCATCAGGAGCAGGGCGGCGGCGTTGCCGAGCACCACCGCCCACACGTCGCCGGCCAGGAACAGGGTCTGGAGGATGGCGACGAAGTAGCGCGCCGGCACCACGTGGGTGATGACCTGGATCGGGGCGGGCATGGAGCCGATGTCGAAGATAAACCCCGAGAGCAGGAAGGCGGGGAGAAAGGTAACCAGGATGGCAATCTGACCCGCCACGAACTGGTTGCGCGCGACCGTGGAGATCAGGAGGCCCATCCCCAGCGCCACCAGCATGAAGAGGGCTGAGGCGAGGAGCAGCAACCAGAAGGAGCCCATGAGCGGCACCTGGAACTGCCACAGGGCCATGGCGACGCTGAGGAGCATGCCCCCCATCCCGAGGACGAAGTAGGGCAGGAGCTTGCCGAGCAGGAGCTCGCCGATGCGGATGGGGGTGACCATCAGGGCCTCCATGGTGCCGCGCTCCCATTCCCGCGCCACCACCAGGGCGGTGAGGAGCGCACCGATCAGGGTCATGATCACCGCCACCAGGCCGGGCACCAGGAAGTTGCGGCTGCGCAGGGCCGGGTTGAACCAGACCCGCGGCTCGGCCCTGGCCGGCAGTCGCAGCTCCCGCCCCTGGGAGGCGGCATAGGTCTCCAGCCAGCCCTGCCAGGCCCCCTGGATGTAGCCCGCGGTGATGCGCGCCTGATTGGCGTCCACCCCATTGAGGAAGACCCCCACCGGGGCCTCCCCGCTCCCCAGGAGCTGCCGGCTGAAGTCGCTGCGCAGCCACAGGATGCCGTCCACGCGCCGCTCGGCCAGGGCCCGCTCGGCCTCCTGGATGCTCCCGTAGTGCTCGGGGCTGAAGTACTCCGACTGGTGGAAGGCCGCCTCGAAGGTCGCCGTGTTGGTGTCCGGCTGCTCGATCACCAGGGCGAGCGGGATGTGCTTGGCGTCCAACGAGACCCCGTAGCCGAACAAGAGCAGCAGCACCACCGGCATCACGAAGGCGATGGCGATGCTCGAGGGGTCGCGCAGGATCTGCAGGCTCTCCTTGCGCACCATGCCGCGCAGGCGCATCCCCGCGCCGCCCCGCGGTGCGCCGGTGCCGCCCTTCATGGGCCCGCCTCGCCGGGTCGGGTGGGGACTTGGGCGCCGACTTGGGCGCCGACCTGGGCCCTGGCCTCGATCAGCCCGATGAAGGCGTCCTCCATGGTGGGGTCCGGTCGATCGGGTCCGCGGAAGCGGGCCTTCATCTCCGCCGGGGTGCCCTGGGCGAGGGTCTCACCGTCGGCCATGATGAGGAGCCGGTCGCAGTAGTTGGCCTCCTCCATGAAGTGGGTGGTGACCAGCACCGTGACGCCTT
>JBLMWY010000021.1:0-5859 GCA_050257475.1 Bdellovibrio bacteriovorus | reverse complement strand
CGATGCAAAGGGGGTCGATCTTCAGCGAGACCTGGGTGTGGACCACCTCCTGGTTAGGGGCGATGCGCGGGCGATGGAGAAGATATTCGTGAATCTCCTAAGCAACGCAATTAAGTTCACCCCCAAGGGCGGCCAAGTGCGCGTGGAGTCGGAGTGCGAGAGCGGACAAGCGGTTGTGCGGGTGTCCGACACGGGGATCGGCATTCGCGGGGAGGACCAGGAGATGGTGTTCGAGCGCTTCCGTCAGGGCGATTCATCGACTACGAGGCGTTACCGGGGAACGGGTCTCGGCCTGGCCCTCGTAAAGGAGATGAGCGAGCGCATGGGGGGGGGCGTGGAGCTGAGGAGCAAACTGGGTGCGGGCACCTGTATGACCGTCCGGTTTCCGTACCTCCAGGAGGCCGAGGGTGTCGCCTTGGCAACCGATACCCATGAGGGCGACGCGATCGAGGAGCTGCATAGAATCGCGGATCGCCGGGGCGGGTTGAGTATCGAGGCACCCCCAAATGCGCAGCCCCTGTTACCAGCAGGCTTTGGCGTGGACCGCCCGATGGTCCTGGTGGTCGAGGATGAGCCGGACATGCGGCGCTATCTTGCCGAGATCCTCGCCAGTGACTACCAGGTGCTGCAAGCCCGCGACGGTCGCGAGGGTCTGAGGTTGGCCCTCGAGCGGGAGCCGGACCTGATCGTGCTGGACCTGATGCTGCCGGAGATGGACGGGCTGGAGGTGTGCCGGCGCATCCGCTCGGATGCGAAGCCGCGGCCCTCGCGGATCATGTTGCTCACGGCCCGGGCCGACGAGCAGTCGAAGCTCACCGCCCTGGAGAACGGGGCCAACGACTTCCTCACCAAGCCCTTCAGCACCGTGGAGGTGCTGACCCGGCTGCGCAACCTGCTGGAGAACGCGCGCTTGGAGCGGGACCTGGCGGTGCGCAACGCCCGGCTGGAGCAGACCCTCAGGGACTTGGAGGCCACTCAGGCGCAACTCATCCAAAGCGAGAAGCTCAATGCGCTCGGCAGCCTCTCGGCCGGGCTGCTGCACGAGATCAATAATCCCCTGAACTACAGCCTCACCGCGCTTCAGCTCCTGGGGTCGGATCCGACCATCAAGGGCGACGAGCTGATGCGGGAGATCGTGGGCGACATCCAGGAGGGGATGGATCGCATCCGCGCCATCGTGAGCGATCTGCGCGCCTTCGCCTACCCCACGGAGGCGGAGAAGCAGGGGGCCTTTGATCTCAACGAGGCGGTGGAGGCGGCCCTGCGCTTCACCGCCCACGAGCTCAAGGGGATCGAGGTGATCCAGGCGCTGCCCGCTCCGGCCATGGTGCTGGGGTCCAAGAGCCATCTCACTCAGGTGCTCATCAATCTGCTGGCCAACGCGGCTAAGGCGATCGGCGCGGTGACTGACGGGCGGCCGGGGAGGATCCGCATCGACAGCGAGGAGCGGGAAGGGCGGCTCTGGGTGCGGGTCTCGGACAACGGCGTGGGCATGAACGAACAGACCCTGGGGCGGATCTTCGATCCCTTCTTCACGACCCGAGACGTGGGGGAGGGGATGGGGCTCGGCCTCAGCATCTGCCACACCATCGTCAGCAACCATCAGGGCCGCCTGACCGCCATTAGCCGCGAGGGCGAGGGCTCGGAGCTGAGCTTCGACCTGGCGCTGGCCGACTCCGTCACCGCCCCGCCGGCGTCCCATGTGCACTAGCGGCGGTGCCCGGGTCTCGGCGCTTGCGCGCGGCGGCCGATCCGACGATCCGCCCTGCCCATGGATGCCCATTCCGTGACCGCGTCCATGGCCGATTTGGCCCCCGCGTCGCCGTCGATCCTCTATGTGGACGACGAGCCCCAGAGCATCAAGTACTTCACTCGCGCCTTCGGCTCGGAGTTTCGCGTCCTGACGGCGGGAAGCGTCGCCGAGGCGGAGCGGATCCTGGCGGGCGATGTCCGGGATGGGTCCGCGGGTGTCGGGGTGTTGGTCACGGACCAGCGGATGCCGGTGGAGACGGGGGTTCAGCTCCTGGCCCGAGTCAAGGAGCGCTACCCCGCCATCATCCGCTTGCTGACCACCGCCTACGCCGACCTGAGCGATGCCGTCGCGGCGGTTAATCGAGGTGAGATCCACCGCTACGTCCTCAAGCCCTGGGATATCGACGCCTTGCGGGCCGATCTGCGCGCCTGCCTGGCGCTCCACCGGGAACGGCAGGCGGAGCAGGAGCTGCTCCAGGCACGCCGCCAGACCCTGGTCGGCCTGGCCTCCTACATGGCCCACGAGCTCGCGACCCCCTTGGCCACCATCGCCGGCGCGGCGGCGGGGTTGGGGCGCCATCTCCCGGCGCTGGTGGGCTGCTGGCGTCGTTGCGCCTCGGCGGATGAGGCGATGAGCATCCGGCCCGAGGCCCTGGAGGCTCTCGAAAGCGCCCCCGCGCTGATCCAGGAATCCGCCGAGCGCTCCCGAATGCTGGTGCGCCTGTTGCTTATGAACGCGGGTGTCGAGGGCCCCCTGGACGCGTCCCGCGAGCAGCTTTCCCTGGGGCGGCTGGTGGATGAGGCCCTGGGCTGCTATCCCTTCGGCGCCGGCGAGCGGGATCGGGTTCGCGTCGAGGGAGACGACTTCCGGCTCGCTGGCCCCCCGGCGCTGTTGGTCCATGTCATTCACAACCTGATCAAGAACGCCCTCGATGCGATACACGCCGCCGGCAAGGGCGACGTGCGGCTCGTGCTGCGCCGGGACCTCGATTGGAACTGGCTGACGATCACCGATACCGGGATCGGGATAGCGCCGGAGGTGATGCCGCGCATCTTCGATGAGTTCTTCAGCCTCAAGGAGCCGGGTCGGGGCACCGGCATGGGGCTACCCTTCTGCCAGCGGGTCATGACCGCGCTTGGGGGGGGGATCGCTTGTCGGTCGGTCGTGGGGGAGTACACTCGTGTGGAGCTACGCTTCCCGCCCATTGCGGACCGCCCTCAGTTGGACGACGTCACACCAGAGGATTTGCCAGAGGATTTCTCATGACCAGCCCAGCGCCCGACGACCGTCACGCGGTGTTGTTCGTCGATGACGAAGAGAAGGCCCGCAAATACTTCCGCATGGCCTTCGCACGGGACTTCACCGTGCTCACCGCCGGGAGCGTCCAGGAGGCGCTCGAGATCCTGGAGCTCCATGGGGATGACATTGCCATCCTCATTACGGACCAGCGAATGCCCGGCCAGCAGGGGGTGGACCTCCTGAAACGGGCCCGCACCGAGTGGCCCCAGATCGTGCGTATGCTAACCACCGCCTATTCGGACCTCGATGATGCCATCTCGGCGGTGAACCGCGGCGAGATCTTGCGTTACATCACCAAGCCATGGGATCTCGAGGCCCTGCGCGCCGAGCTGCGTCATGGGATGGAGTTCTATCTCTTGCGCCGGGAGCGGGACCTGCTGGTGAAGGAGAAGCTCAGCGTGCTGGAGCGGGCCTCGCAGGTGGACCGCCTGCGCAGCCTGCTGGCCATCGGCTCGGGGCTCAGCCATCTGCGGCATGTGGCCCATGGGCTCAGCGCCTGGGCACGGGACGTCGCTCGCTCGCAGCGCCCGGATCAGGCGTCGAACGCCGAGCGGGAGCTGTGGGGAGAGGAAGTGCGCCAGACCCAGGACCTCATCGCCCTGCACCAGCGGCTGCGGGAGCTCGATGAGGCGGCCGGAGGCGGTTTTCCGGACCTGGTGTCTCCCGCCGCCCTGCTGGCGGATCATGGGTTCGAGCCAGTGGGCTCCGGTCCCATGATTCGGTGTCGGCGCCCCCTGCTGGAACGGCTGCTGGGTACCCTGAGGAGTCAGGTTACGGATCGGGTGCGGGTGGAGGAGGCCAATCCCGGCGGTCTTTCGCTGCCCGGGCTCGCGGCTGTGCTCCTGTTCCAAGGCGACCCGGAACGGGCTGTTCCGGTCTCCACCCTGTTGGAGGCCCATCTCATCGCCTGGCACCACGGCGGCAGCCTGGACCTGGAGCCCTCGGAGGCTGGGCGCCGCATCCGGGTGATCCTGCCCGTCGACCCTGGCGCGGCGACGGTGCCCGAGCCGGACGCGAACTGGATCGCCGATCAGTTCTCGCTGTTGGAGCCCTGAACCCTAAACCCCGACTCCCGGAGAGCGTCCATCGGGCTCGCACGCTTCAGGCGGCGCGGACGCCGCTCGGATTAGCCGTCGTTGGCCTTCGCCGCCGCCTCGGGCTGCTCTGATGAGACCGCGGGGGCGGCGGGCGTGGGCGCCGCGACCGGGTTCTCGGGCGCTGGGGCTGGATCCGGAGTGGCGGGCGCTGGAGCGGGCGCCGCGACGGGGGTCAGGGTCGCGGCGGCCGGCCGCAGGGGGGGAGCCATATAGGGAGGCGGCGCCATCGGCGGCACGGGGGTCGGGTAAGCCGGCGGGGGCGCCGGTGCATTGACGACCGGGGACGGGGGCGTGCTCGTCTGGGGGGCGGAAGCCTGGGCGACCGGTGGCGCCGTCTCGGTGGCGGCGGCCGAGCCCGTTGCCTCGGGCGCTAATGGGGGTATGGGGCTGGTGGCCTCCGACTGGGCGAGGGGGGCGCTGCTCGATGACCCGGCGACGGGCGCCTGCGTCCCTGCCGTCGCCTCCATCGGGGAGGGGCTGCGCGCGTCGCTTGTGAGCTCCGCCCGACCGGCTGCCGGGTCCCCGGCCGAGGCCGTTGCTTCGGCCTGGGTCGCTGCGGCCTGGACCGAAGGCTCGGAGGGCGCCGCCGCGGCGAGGGCGGCCTGCTCCTTGGCGGCCGCCTCCCGCCGCACCCGTTCGCGGGCGGCGAAGGCGCGCTGTTTCTGCACATAGTCACCGTAGTCCGGGCCCGATCCCACGATGCTGACCTTGGTGCCTAGGTCGACATGCTCGAAGAGCACTGGCGCGAGCTTGCTCGGCATGCGGATGCAGCCGTGGGAGGCGGGCCGACCCGGGCGCGGGATGGGGCCGGCATGCAGCCCGATGCCGTCATTGGTGAGGCGCAGGAAGTAGGGCATATGGGCGCCCTCGAAGCGGGCGCCGCTGGGAATCGGATCCCGGCCGGCCTTGGCGTCGGAGCGCACCACCTTGCCGCCGGAGCCATAGATCTTGCCGTAGAGGTTGGACCTCTTGTTGGCCACCTTCTCCATGACCTCGAAGTGTCCGGTAGGGGTGGGGAACTTGGTCACACCCGAGGCCACCGTGGTCCAGCCGATCTGTTCATCCCCGTCATAGAAGCGGGCCTTCTGCTCGTCCGTGTTCACCACGATGCGCGAGACCTTGCGGCCCTCGCCGTTCCACTCGTAGAGCCTACCGGGCTTTGGCTTCTCCTGGGGTTCCGGAATCGGCTCCGGCGCGGCCTGGGCGGCCGCCTGGGGGCCGCTGGTCGTCTCATTGGCGGGCTTGCTTTCCGCCCGGGCAAGGAAGCGGTTTACCTCGGTGCAAGCGGATAGGCCGAGCAGCAAAGGGGCCGTCAGGGCGATGGCGACCAGTTGGCTGGTCAGGGGCGGGGTTCGCAGATGTTTCATGGTCTCGATGGATCCGGCGCCGTCCTCGAGGAAGTGGGCGCAACGTCTGATAGGCAATGGCCCCTAGCATACCTGTTCGCTAAGGACGAGGGCACCCTGAAGTTGGGTCCCGGGGCAGGAATCTGACATCGGACCTCGGTGCGATCTCGGGTTTTCGTCTGGGGCCCAGAGCGGGTGGGGCCGCGGGTCCAAGGACCACGACGAGCCGGTGCGCTCGGAGATGGTGAATAAGCCTACTGCGCGCCCCGATCGCGGCGTCGCGTGCTCGTTCGCTCCTCGCCTATCTACTTGATATGTCTCGTCGCTCGCTGCGCGACTCCTTGCGCTCCCCCGATCCGCTCAG
>JBLMWY010000020.1:0-16382 GCA_050257475.1 Bdellovibrio bacteriovorus | reverse complement strand
GGGTTGATGGCCGCATCGGTCTGGATGAGGTTCTCGATGGCCCGCCCGTCCTCGGAGTTGATGGTGCGATTGAGGGCCGAGATGACACCAGTGGTCAGGGTATAGTCGAGCCCGAAGGGGTTGCCGATGGCAAGCACCTTTTGCCCCACCCTGAGATCCGCGCTGGTGCCGATGGGTACCGGGGCCGCCCCGCCGCGGTTGTTGATGCGCAGCACCGCGATGTCGTGCTCGGGGCTGATCCCGACCAGGGAGGCCTCATAGGAGCGCTGATTGGCCAGCCGCACATAGGCCCCCTGGACGTCCTCGATCACGTGATAGTTGGTGATCACGTGCCCCAGGTCGTCCCAGATGAAGCCGGTCCCGGTGCCCTGGGGGACCTCCATGACGTTGCGGGTGAGCAGGTCCAGGACCTGCCCCGAGGTGGTGATGTAGACCACCGAGGGGCTGAGCCGCTCGAAGATCGCGATGGTCGCCTGCTCGTCCGCCGCCAGGTCCCCTCGGGCCTCCACCGCCCTGGGCTGGGCCTGGGCTCGGATGTAGAGATCCTGAATCCAGGGGCGCGCCAGCAGCGCCACGACAAAGATCACCACGAACCAGAACAGGAAGCGGCTGAGCGCGAAGGCATGCATGCGGATCGATTCCGGGGGCCTGAATGGGGGAATTCTAACCCTGCGGCGTCACTGGACAGGCATAGCCCCACGCCAGAGTGGGGATGCGCGAGGCCCCTTCCCGCGAGGCGCGATCACTTCAGGGAGATGGGGTCCGCGTCCTGCGGACAGGGGGGAGCCGCGGATGTCGCAGGGGTGGCGCCGGGAGTCAGGAAGTCGATGCAGGTGATCAGCCGACCCTCAAAAGCCGCCTCGACCAGGACCTCACCGTCCCCGCCCCGCACCTCGAACCCCGGCTGCGGGTCAGGGTGCGGCCGCTCGAGGCGCAGGGCGTCGGCAGGATAGCGAATCTCCAGGACCACCCCCATGGGGTAGTAGCCGTCTAGGAAGCGCCGCATGTATGGGCCGTTCTGCAACCGGTAGCGGCCCTCCCCGAGGTGACGCAGGGCGCGGCTCTCGCCGTTGATACAGAGGCGCGCCTGCCGGCCCAGGTCCCGGAGCTGCACGCTGTGGCCCTCCACCCAAGCCCCGCCGATCCCCTCGGCGCTCTGCACCCGCAGGCCCCGAATGCGCTGCGGGTTGAACAGGATCTGGGCCGCCGGCACGGCATCCAGCCGCTCATGACATTGCTCCAGCAGGACCCAACCCCCGCGAAGGCTGGCCCGATCGATGCGGATGCGGTTGTGGTGGAGGTGATGGTCCGCCGCGGCCTCACGGGAGACGAAGCGCAGCTCGCCCTCGTTCACGGCCGCGATCCGTTCCTCCAGATCCCAATCCGACTCCCAGTCTGAGGCGTCGTCCTCGACCGCGGGCCAAGCCGAGGGCGCCCAGAGACAGAGCCACGCGGCGAGCAGGGCGGCAGTGGTCGAGGTGGCGCGATGCTTTTCCACCCGCGTCCACTTGGCGGCGGGTCGCTGGCAGTTCAATGGGTATACTGTGGTCCAAGGACCCTGCCTGCCCCCGCCGCCATGCCCCGCTCGACCCTGCAACGCCAACGGCTGCTGACCCTCTTCCTGGTCGCCCTGCTGGCGCTGTATTCCCCGCTGGTGGCCCGGTTCGAGTCGGTCTCCGCCTGGCTGGGGATCCCGGCCCTCTACCTGTACCTCTTCGGGGTCTGGGCGGCCGTCATCGCCGCGGCGGCCTGGATCCTGTCTCGGGGCCGGGAGTGAGCCGGGACCGTCCACCGCGGCGGACGAGGCCCCGGAGGAAGGGCGATTGATCTCGGGCCCACTCGTCATCACCGTCGCCGGCAGCTACCTGGGCCTGCTGTTCGCCATCGCCTATTGGGCGGATCGGCGGGCCGACCAGGGCCGCTCGGTCATCGGCAACCCCACGGTCTACGCCCTCTCGCTCGCCGTCTACTGCACCGCCTGGACCTTTTACGGCAGCGTGGGCCGGGCCACCGCCACCGGCCTCGGCTTCCTCACCATTTATCTCGGCCCCACCCTGATGGCCCTGCTGTGGGGCTCGCTCCTGGTGAAGATGGTGCGGGTGAGCAAGTCCCAGCGCATCACCTCGATCGCCGACTTCATCGCCTCCCGCTATGGCATGAGCCAGCTCCTCGGCGGCCTGGTGACGGTGATCGCGGTGGTCGGCGTCGTCCCCTATATCTCGCTCCAGCTCAAGGCCATCGCCTGGAGCTACACCATCCTCCTGCACTACCCCGAGGTGCGGATGCCCGAGCCCCTGGATCTGCCCTTCTGGCAGGACACGGCCTTCGTCATCGCGCTCCTGCTCGCCGCCTTCACCATCCTGTTCGGGACCCGGCACCTGGACCTGAGCGAGCGCCACGAGGGGATGGTGGCGGCGATCGCCTTCGAGTCCATCGTCAAGCTCCTGGCCTTCCTGGCGGTCGGGCTTTGGGTGACCCTGGGGCTGCTCGGCGTGGGCGAAGGGCTCGGCGCGCCCAAGCTGCCTGAGGCCGGGGCAAACCCAGGTGTGGCACGCCTGCTCGACCCCTCCATCGGCTCCACCACCGACTGGTTCGCCATCTCATTTCTCGCGGGGCTCGCGGTGATCCTGCTGCCCCGTCAGTTCCAGGTGGCCGTGGTGGAGAACAGCAGCGAGCGCCAGATCCGTCGCGCCATCTGGCTCTTTCCACTCTACCTGCTGCTCATCAACCTGCTCGTCGTCCCTATCGCGGTCACCGGCCTGCTGGTCTTCCCGGATGGGCACGTGAACCCAGACACCTTCGTGCTCACCCTGCCCATGGCCTTCGGGGAGCCCTGGCTCGCCCTGGCGGTGTTCATCGGCGGACTGTCCGCCGCCACCGGCATGGTGATCGTGGAGACCATCGCGCTCGCCACCATGGTGAGCAACGACCTGGTGCTGCCGGTGCTCCTGCGCCGCTGGATGACGGACGCCAAGCGCGCGGACATGGGGCCGCTCCTGCTGCGGATCCGCCGATTGGCCATCGTCGCCATCCTGCTGCTCGGCTATCTCTACTATCACCTGGCAGGAGAGGCCTATGCCCTGGTGGCCATCGGGCTGATCAGCTTCTCCGCGGTTGCCCAGTTCGCACCCGCGGTGCTAGGCGCCCTGTATTGGCGGGGCGGGACCCGGGAGGGGGCCCTGGCGGGCCTGAGCGCTGGCTTCGCCGTCTGGATCTACACGCTACTGCTGCCCTCCTTCGCCAAGTCGGGCTGGCTGCCGGCCAGCTTTCTGGAGTCGGGCCCCCTTGAGATGGGGTGGCTCAAGCCCCAGGCGCTGTTCGGGCTGACTGACTGGAACGAGATCACCCACTGCCTGTTCTGGAGCCTCTGCGCAAACATCGGGGCCTTTCTCCTGGTGTCCTCCCTGCGCTCGCCCAACGCCACGGAGGCGGCCCAGGCCAGCGCCTATGTGGACGCCTTCAAGCACGGACGGCCGGCGGGGCTGCCCATCTGGCGAGGCAGCGCGGAGGTCGAAGAGCTCATGGCCCTGGCCCGGCGCTTCCTCGGAACCGAGCGTACCCGCCGTGCCTTCGAGGACTTCGCCCGGTCCCGAGGAGCGGCCAATCCAAAAGAGCTTCCCGCGGACGCTCAGACGGTCCACTTCGCCGAGACCCTGCTCTCGGGGGCCATCGG
Source organism: Bdellovibrio bacteriovorus (assembly GCA_050257475.1). Classification (GTDB taxonomy): domain Bacteria; phylum Pseudomonadota; class Gammaproteobacteria; order Chromatiales; family Chromatiaceae; genus Thiodictyon. The sequence goes on along the minus strand of JBLMWY010000020.1, from coordinate 12,709 downwards.
CGGTGCCTCGGCCCGGGTCATGGTGGCCTCGGTGACGGACGAGGAGGCCCTGGGGCTCGACGAGGTGCTGAACATCCTGGACGAGGCCTCCCAGGTCCGCGCGTACAGCCGGGAGCTGGAGCAGAAGTCCCGGGAGCTGGAGGCCGCCACCAGCGAGCTGCGGGCCGCCAACGCCCGGCTCCAGGAGCTGGACCGCCTGAAGGACGACTTCATGTCCTCGGTGACCCATGAGCTGCGCACGCCGCTGGCCTCCATCCGCGCCTTCTCCGAGATACTCCACGACGACCCGGAGATTGAGGTCGGCGAGCGCCGACGCTTCCTGGGCATCCTGGTGAGCGAGACCGAGCGCCTGTCGCGGCTGGTCAACCAGGTGCTGGACCTGGCCAAGATCGAGTCGGGGCATGCCGACTGGCGCATCGAGCAGGTCGGGCTCCAGGAGGTGATCGAGCAGGCGGTCGAGGCCACCAGCCAGATCTTCAGCGAGCGCGGCACCCAGGTCAGGGTCGACCTGGGGCCGGAGCCCGCCTCGGTCTGGGCGGATCGGGACCGCCTGATCCAGGTGCTGCTGAACCTGCTCTCCAATGCCGCCAAGTTCGCGCCGCCTGGGGCCGGGCGGGTGGAGGTGCGGCTGGCGCCCACCGCCGACGGTTGGCGCGTCTGCGTCTCCGACAATGGCCGGGGGATCCCCGAGACCGACCTGGAGCTGGTGTTCGAGAAATTCCGGCAGGCCGCGAGCGGCGGTGAGAAGCCAATCGGCACCGGACTTGGCCTGCCCATTTGCCGTCAGATCATAGAGAATTTCGGGGGCCGGATCTGGGCCGAGGGCGGTCATCCCATTGGTGCTACCCTGTGCTTCGAGCTCCCTTCACTGACCTCGGAACCACCACCGCCGGCAACGGCGCAACCTGGCGACACCACCCCATGAACCCACGCGTTCTCATCGTCGATGACGAGCCGAACATCGTCATCTCACTGGAGTTCCTGTTCAAGCGGGAGGGCTTCGAGGTGTCTGTGGCCCGGGACGGCGAGGAGGCCCTCGCGGCCATCCGCGACCAGCGCCCCGACCTGGTGGTGCTGGACGTCATGATGCCCAAGCTGGACGGGTTTGCCGTGCTGGAGGCGGTGCGGTCCGACCCGGGTCTCGCCTCCACCCGGGTGGTCATGCTCACCGCCAAGGGCCGGGAGGCGGAGCAGAAGAAGGGGCTGGCACTCGGGGCCGACGCCTACCTGTCAAAGCCCTTCTCGACCCATGAGCTGGTAGCCAAGGCGAAGGCCCTGGTCCAGTCGGCGACCTGAGGCAGCGAGACGAGCCGATGAGCGACCCCGAGACCCCCCTGCTCGATCCGGGGCAGATCAGCGCCCAGGATCAGGCCCCCCTGCGGTCCGTCGCTCAGCGTCGGCCCCTGGTGGTGCCACCGGCGGCCACCCTGAGGGAGGCGCTTTATCGCATCAGCCAAGGTCCTGAGGATGCCGCCGTGATCGCCGACCCGGCGAGCGGCCTGCCACTCGGCCTCATCACCCTGCGCGAGATGCTGCACGTCATCAGCTTTGAGGGGGGCGATCTGGACGACCCCGTGGCCGCCCACATGATCGGGGCGCCCCTGACCATCTCGGCGGACGCCCCCAGCCATCGCGCCAAGGTGCTGATGGCGAAGAAGGGGGCAAACCATCTGCTGCTCACCGAGGGCGACGGGCGGCTGTTCGGCCTGGTGAGCCAGGCCGATCTGCTCGGACTGCGGGCGGGCGGTGCCGATGCGCTCATCGCCGCCATCGCCAGCGCCCGGGACCTGGACGCCATGTCGGTGGCGGCGGACCGGGTGCGCCGGCGTGGCACCGAGCTGTTCCACTCGGGCATGGGGGTCGAGGCCTTATGCCAATGGATGTCCGGCCTCAACGACCTGATCGCCATGCGTGTCATCGAGATCATGGAGGATGAGTTCGACCTGCCGGCGGTGCCCTGGTGCTGGCTCGTGTTCGGCTCCGAAGGACGGCTGGAGCAGACCTTTGCCACGGACCAGGACAACGGACTCCTCTTCCTGCCGCCCGAGCCGGACGCCGCCGCCACGCTGCGGACCGCCTTCCTACCTTTCGCCCAGGCGGTCAATCAGGCCCTGCATCACTGCGGGTTCGAGCGCTGCCGCGGCAACGTCATGGCAGGCAACCCCCAGTGGTGCCTGAGCATGGACGAGTGGCGGTCGCGCTTCACCGACTGGCTGGAGGTCCCGGAGCCTCAGGCCCTGTTGCACGGCACCGTCTTCTTCGACTTTCGGCCCCTCTATGGCACCTTCGAGCCGGTGGATCGGCTGCGCGCCTGGCTGATGAGCGAGGCGCCCAACCACGGCCGGTTCCTGCGGGCGCTCGCCACCCAGGCCGTTGACATCGCCCCGCCACTGGGCTGGGCCGGCCAGTTCACCTACGACCGCAACCGCGACTTTCCCCACACCATCGATCTCAAGCTCCAGGGGGCACGGCTGTTCATGGATCCGGCCCGGGTCTGGGCGCTCCAGCACGGCATCTGGGCCACCAACACCGCCGACCGACTGCGCTCCGCAGGCGCCGTCGTGGGGCGGCCCAGCGCGGACACCGCCGCCGAGGTGGAGGCCTTCCACCTGATCCAGCGTTTTCGCATCCACCAGCAGCTCCAGACCCGGGACCCGGATGCCGTCAACCGGGTGGACCCGGACGACCTCAACGAGCTGCATCGGCTGATGCTGAAGGAGGCCTTCAAACAGGCCAAACGGCTGCAGCTTCGACTGCGCCAGCAGTTCCAGCTCTAGCCCCCGCCAGCGGGGCCGGATGCCGCGCCGCCCCCTTCCGCCGAGACCGCACCTCGCCCAATTACTACCGGACGTCCGGCGCCGAGCCGGTCCTGTCCGTGACGCCGTTCACATTTTTCGCCGCATCGGTACACTGAGGACAAGGCCAGGCGAGCCGCCCCCTTGGTCAGACGGACGGGGCGCGGGGGATCCAGGCCCTGCCAACAACAAGCCGCCCAAACCATTTCGAGAGAACCCGATGTTGCGCACAGCCCGAGACTCCGAGACCCAGACCGCCGAAGCGGACCGCCACCCGTCAGTCGACCTCGGCTGCACGGATCTGCAGGACCCCTCCGAGGGCCGCTGGGTGCGCTCGCAGCTTCCGCTCCTCTACAAGATCCTGGATCAACTGGACCGTGACAATCTGACCCCGAGGCAGCGCATCCGGGCCTTGCAGAACCTCAAGCGCCCCGTGCTGGAGATGGTCGGGGCCCTGTCCCGCACCGAGGCCACCGAATCCGACCCCAAGGTCTCCCCGCTGTCACCCTCACCGACCCCGGCCCAGCGCCTGATCGAGCGGATGTGCCGGAATCTGGACCATCTGCTGCTGACCCTGGACCGTCGCCGCTTCCACGGCGGCCGGACGGATGATGAGGCTCGCCGCTGGACCATTCGCCACCTCTTTGCGTATCTGGGCCACCAGATCGAGTACGGCCTGCTGCGCAGCCATCCCTGGCCCGACCGCACCTGGCAGCGCCTGCACGACCTCTTCGAATACTTGATCGAGCGCCGGGACCTCGGGCTCGACGCCGGAAGCTGGGGCAATCGCTTTGATCCAGAGACCGCCTACAAGCGGCTGCTCCTCCTGAGCCTGTGCCTGCGCCTCGCGGGGGCCCGTCGCCTGGATCGGGATACCATCCAAAGCCTGACCCGCTGGGCCAGTCAGACCCGACTGGTGGAGCCGGCCGGGCGGTTGGGCGAGTACGGGCTCCTGATCGTGGAGACCTCCCTGGACCGTCCGCCGCGATACCGGGCACAGCCTGCGGACGACCCCTGGCGAGGCTGGGTGCTGGAGCCACCCCCCGAGTTTCTGGCGTTTGCCGGGATACGGCGTTCCTCCTTGCGGTTGGCGGACCCGGGCGATGAGGAACGAAGCCGGCTCGGGAGCCGGCTCTAACGCGAGGCGGGCCTACTTCACACGCATCCCCGGCTCGGCCCCCTCGTCGGGGCTGAGCAGGAAGATCTCCTTCTCGCCAGGCCCGGCGGCCAGCACCATCCCCTCGGAGACGCCGAAACGCATCTTGCGGGGAGCCAGATTGGCGACCATCACGGTGAGGCGCCCCACCAAATCCGCCGGCTCATAGGCGGAGCGGATGCCGGCGAAGACCTGGCGGGTCTGGCCCCCCAGGTCGAGCCTGAGGCGCAGCAGCTTGTCGGCACCCTCCACCAGATCCGCCTCCAGGATGCGGGCCACCCGCAGATCCACCTTCGCGAAGGTCTCGAAGTCCAACATTCCGCCGATGGGGTCCCGCTCCAGGTGGGGATTGGTGTCGACGCGGGCCAGCTCCTCGCCCTGATCCTGGGGGGCCACAGACTTGGCCGAGAGGTCCTCCTTGGAGGCCTCCAGCATGGCCTGCACCTGGGCCGGCTCGATGCGGGTCATCAGCGGCTTGAAGGGTGCGATCTCGTGGTCCAGTAGGGGACTGCCCAGATCCGCCCAGGTCAAGGGCGGAACCTGCAGGAAGGCCTCAGAGGCCTCCGCGGTGCCGGGCAGGATGGGCCGCAGCCACCCGATCAGGAGCCGGAACAGGTTGATGCCCTGGGTGCAGACGCCCTGGAGCTCCGCCTCGCGCCCCGGCTGCTTGGCCAGCACCCAGGGGGCCTGCTCGTCGATGTATTGGTTGGCCCGGTCCGCCAGGGCCATGATCTCCCGTACCGCCCGGCTGTACTCGCGCCGTTCGAAGGCCCCGGCGATCGACTCGCCGGCGCCGACGAACGCGTTAAACAGGCCGGGCTCGGGTAGCTCGGCGGAGAGCCGCCCGCCAAAGCGCTTGGTGATGAAGCCCGCCGAGCGGCTGGCGATGTTCACCACCTTGCCCACCAGGTCGGCGTTTACGCGAAGCTGGAAGTCCTCCAGGCTGAGATCGATATCGTCGACCCCGGGACCCAGCTTGGCCGCGAAGTAGTAGCGCAGGTACTCGGGATTCAGGTGGTCCAGGTAGGTGCGCGCCTTGATGAAGGTCCCGCGGGACTTGGACATCTTCTGCCCGTCCACGGTAAGGAAGCCGTGGGCGAAGATGGCGCTCGGGGTGCGGAAGCCGGCCCCGTGGAGCATGGCCGGGAAGAACAGGGCATGGAAATAGACGATGTCCTTACCGATGAAGTGGTAGAGCTCCGCCGGGCTCCCCGGGGCCCAGAAATGATCGAAGTCCAGCCCCGCCGCACGGCCGCGGGGGCCGTCGCACAGGTTCTTGAAGCTCGCGAGATAACCGATAGGGGCGTCCAGCCAGACGTAGAAATATTTCCCCTCATGGTCCGGGATCTCGAAGCCGAAGTAGGGAGCGTCCCGGGAAATGTCCCACTCCTGCAGACCTGCCGCGAACCACTCGTCGAGCTTATTGGCCACCTCCTTATGCAGGCTTCCGCCCCGGGTCCAGGCCTTGAGCATCGCCTCGAAGTCCTGGAGCCGGAAGAAGTAGTGATCGGATTCCCGCTGCTCCGGCACCGCACCCGACACGGCCGAGCGCGGGTTCTTGAGCTCGCTCGGGGAGTAGCTTGCCCCGCACACCTCGCAGTTGTCCCCGTACTGGTCCGCCGCCCCGCACTTGGGGCACTCCCCCTTGATGAAGCGGTCCGGCAGGAAGATCCCCTCCAATGGATCGTAGGCCTGGGTGATGGTGCGCCGGGCGATGTGGCCTGCGTCGCGGTTGCGCGCGTAGATCAGGGTGGCGAAGTGGCGGTTCTCCGGGGAATGGGTGGAGTGATAGTTGTCGAAGGCGATGCGGAAGGCGGCGAAGTCCGCCTGATGCTCCGCGGCTACCCGGTCGATCAGGGCCTCGGGGGTGATCCCCTCCTGGCGGGCCTTGAGCATGATGGGCGTGCCATGGGCATCGTCCGCGCACACGTACCAGCAGTTGTGCCCGCGCATGCGCTGGAAACGGGCCCAGATGTCGGTCTGGATATACTCCACCAGGTGACCGATGTGGATGGGCCCATTGGCGTAGGGCAGGGCGCTGGTGATCAGGATGTCGCGGACTTCGCTCATGGGCTCACCGGCGGATCGCGGCTAGTGGCCCCCCGGGCACCCGGGGGGGAGGTGTGGGTGGCGCCGATCGAGTCTGCGCGCCCGGTCCTACTTCCTCGGCGGCAGGGGAGGCGGGACAGTGGCGGGGAGGGGCCCTTCGTCGAAGCAGTACATGTAGGGGGAGGTCCCCTCGGTGCTCACGTAGGTGATGAGGCAGGTCTTGGCGTTCGGCGGATCCACCATCTTGCGCACCACCAGATCTCCCTCCCTCAACTGGCTGGTCTGCACCATGCCGGCCTCGCCCGGCGTCCCCATGGTCGGATAACAGGTCAGGGAGGGCGAGGTCCCGCCGGAGCTGACATAGGCCACCAGGCAGGTCTTGCGGCTGTCCGGATCGGACAGGCGGTGCACCTCCAGATCCCCCTCGCGGATATGGCCGCCCCGCGCGATGGCGTCGCTGCCGGAGACGCTGCTCTTGTAGCAATCGATCGCCGGCGCGGTCCCCGGGGTGGAGATGTAGGCGACCAGGCAGGACATCCCGTTCTCCAGGTCCTTGACCTTGCGCACCACCAGGTCGCCCTCCTTGAAGAAGCCCACCTGGTTCACGTTGGAGCGGAAGCCCGAGACGGCGTCGTAACAGGTCATGACCGAGCTGGTGCCGGCGGTTCGGACGTAGAAGGCGAGGCAGATCTTGTTGCTCTGGAGATCCGAGATGGTCCGTACGATCAGATCACTCTCGCGCAACTTCCCGGTCTGCACGAGCAGCGTGGACTCATATTCGGCAGCGGAGCAGAGCAGCGGAAGGGCGAGCAGCAGCGAAGCAACGGACCCTCTCATGTTGTGTCCCCCGGGATGAGTGATGGAGCTGAGCGAGGGACCCGGAAGGATTCCAATGCCCCGCGCGTCTGTTTATGGTACTAGGATTTTGTGCTGGAATTCAGGCGGGGCCTGCCCCCCGGTGGGGCAGGATTGGCAACGACGGCGTTCGGCGGCGCCTTGCCGCCGATCGACATGGGCGTCGCGCGGATTGCGCCGCTACACTGTGACGGCGCTCGAACGTATCCACTCTCCCGCCCGCGCCGGCGGCGAGCGAGTCACCAGGGACGATGAGGCCAGGCCCGTCGGGGCACGGGCCGGTGCCGCACCAGGCAGCGACGTTGAGCCTTGATCAACTCACGACAAGAGACTGAGGAAGATTAGACGTGAATCGAAAGCAGCTTGTTTCTCTCGCGGCAACCGTAAGCATCGGTCTCGGTGCGCTCGTGACGGCGGGGGCGGCCCAGGCCTTTAACTTTGGCGACATGATGAACCCGGGCCGCTGGTTCGGAGGCGATCGCGACCGTTACTACGATCGCTACGACCGCTATGGCTACGGCGGCCCCTACGGCGGTTGGGGAGGTCCCTACGGCGGTTGGGGAGGCCCCTACGGCTATGGTGGCCCATGGGGCGGTGGCTATGGGCCCTACGGTTGGGGGGGCGGCTATCCGGGAGGGTACGGACCCGGAAGCACGATCGTCGTCACCCCTCAGAGCGGCCGCTCCGAGCAGGGACCGCCCCCGCCACGGTTGCCTGAATAAGGGACTCTCGGCGCCCGGGGAGCTAGACCGGTCGCGGGCGCCGTTCCGCCCGCGGCGCCACAGGAGCGCCGGCCGCGCGTGCTCCCCGCCGGCCGCTCAGCGAGCTGACGTCCGCGGCCCTGTTGGGCATCGGACCCCCCGTCTAGTCTTCCCCGGGTCTCGGTCTCCGCCCCAGCCAGCGTGGCATCGGCTGGTCCGCATCCAGGACCTCGGCAGTCGCACCCTCGGCGCCGCCCCGCCCCCCTTGATTTGAGCCTTCCCTAGACCAACGTCCGGCGGAAGCGGTAGGCGGCGCGCGCGGCGCACGTCACGGCGGAAAACACGAGAAGTGCCGGCACGGCCGGTGCGTTGCAGAACACCGGAGCAGACAATGGCTGAAGTTACGAGAGAGCAGGTCGAGTCGGCAATCAAGGGCTACGTGGAGCCCCACCTGGGGCGTGACCTGGTGGCCGCCAATGTGGTCAAGGGCATCGACATCGAGGGGGACCAGGTCAAGGTCAAGGTCGTCCTGGGCTTTCCCGCCAAAGGCATCCAGCAGTCGCTCGCCGAGACGGTGAAGCAGCAGGTGCTGTCGGTCCCCGGGGTCTCGATGGCCCAGGTGGATGTGACCTGGGAGGTCAAGGCCCACTCGGTTCAGAAGTCCCTGAAGCCCATCGATAACGTCAAGAACATCATCGCCGTGGCCTCCGGCAAGGGTGGCGTCGGCAAGTCCACCACCGCCGTCAACCTGGCCCTTGCCCTGTCCGCCGAGGGGGCGCGGGTCGGAATCCTGGACGCGGATATCTACGGCCCCTCTCAGCCCCGGATGCTCGGCATCCACGGCAAGCCCGAGTCCAAAGACGGAAACAGCCTGGAGCCCATGAACAGCTACCACCTCCAGGCCATGTCCATCGGTTTCCTGATCGACGAGGAGACCCCCATGATCTGGCGCGGCCCCATGGTCACCCAGGCCCTGGAGCAGCTCCTCAATGACACCAATTGGTCGGAGCTCGACTACCTGGTGATCGACCTGCCCCCCGGCACCGGCGACACCCAGCTCACCCTGGCCCAGAAGGTGCCGGTGTCGGGCGCGGTCATCGTCACCACGCCCCAGGACATCGCCCTCTTGGACGCCCGCAAAGGGCTCAAGATGTTCCAGAAGGTGGAGGTGCCGGTGCTCGGCATCGTGGAGAACATGAGCATCCACATCTGCTCCAAGTGCGGCCACGAGGAGCACATCTTCGGCTCCGGCGGCGGTGCCCGCATGGCCGAGCAGTATGGCGTCCAGCTCCTGGGCTCCCTGCCACTCGACATCGCCATCCGCGAGGAGACCGACTCCGGCAAGCCCACCGTCGTGGCCCAGCCCGACTCGCGCATCACCGAGATGTACCGGGAGATCGCCCGCAAGACCGCGGCCAAGCTATCGCTCCAGGCGAAGGACTATGCCGCCAAGTTCCCGCGGATCGTGATCCAGAACAATTGACCGGAGCGGGGCGTCTCCCCGCGCTTGCTCCAAGTCCTGCGGCCCCGCCCTGACGGGGCCTTTTGCTTTCCACTCGGGGCCTCGACCATGACCCCAGAACGCGTGAACAAGGCGGTGGTGCTGCTGCTCGCGCTCGGCATCTCCGCCCTCTTTCTCGCCATGATCTGGCAGTTTCTGCTGGCGATCCTGCTCGCGGGCATCTTTGCGGGGCTCACCCATCCACTGTACGCGCGCCTGCGCACCCTGTTTGGGGGGCGGCGCCATCTGGCCGCCCTCGCGACCCTGGTGATCCTGGCGGTGGTGATGGTCCTGCCCCTCGGGCTCCTCGGGAGCGTGCTGGTGGCCCAGACCCTGGATCTCAGCCAATCCGTGGCCCTCTGGCTCAAGGAGAACCTGGAGCAGCCCGCGGCGCGGACCGCGCTCCTGGAGCGCCTCCCCTTTCAGGAGTACCTGGCCCCCCACTGGGAGACCCTTGCAAGACAGGCGGGAGAGGCCACCACGGGCCTGAGCAAGGCCCTGGTCGAGGGGCTGTCCTCCGTCACCCTCGGGGCCGTGAGCTTTGTCTTCGTCTCCTTCGTCTTCCTCTACAGCCTTTACTTCCTGCTCATGGACGGCCGCGCGCTGCTCGCGCGCATCCTCTACTACCTGCCGCTTCAGGCCCGGGACGAACGCCTGCTCCTGGACCGCTTCACGTCCGTCACCCGGGCGACCCTGCGAGGCTCCCTGCTGGTCGCCATCCTGCAGGGCACCCTGGCCGGCATCGCCTTTGCCGTGGCCGGGATCCCCAACGCGGTCTTCTGGGGGTCCATCATGGCCATCCTGTCCACCATCCCCAACGTGGGGGCCGCCCTGGTATGGGTGCCCGCGGCCGGCGTGCTGATGATCCAGGGCCACATGACCACGGGCATCGCGCTGGCGGCCTTCTGCGCCCTGGTGGTCGGTAGCCTCGACAATGTCCTACGACCCATCCTGGTGGGCAAGGACACCCAGATGCACGAGCTCCTGATCTTCCTGAGCACCCTGGGTGGCATCTTCATGTTCGGCTTTCCGGGCCTCTTCATCGGCCCGGTGATCGCCTCGCTCTTCGTGTCCATCTGGGAGATCTACGGGGTGGAGTTCGCCGACGTGCTGCCGGAGGTGGACGCGGCCTTCGCGAAGCAACCCACCCATGACCCGGTGCCAGACTTGCCTGCGGATGGAGACGCCCTCGGGTCCCCGGCCAATGGCGTTACCGGCAGGCCAGGCGCAGGGAAGGATCCCGGCTCGGAATAGACGCCCGCTCGGCCGGGACCCTGGAACCTCGGGGGCGGTCCCCGCAGCGGACAGGAGGGCCGAGGAGGGGCGGGGCACTGCCGGTCCCTCGCCCAGGCGCATCGCTGCGCCAGTGACCGGTCGGCGCCTTAGCTGCGTTGGGGATAGAGCGGCGGCAAGGGGCCCGCCCCCCGAGGGGAGGCCGTGACCTGCTCCGCCCTGAGCAACGGCTCGAGGCGCGCCCAGGCCGCCATCCCGTCCCATCCGGGAACGCCCCCAGCATTGTCCTGGGCATAGATGGCCCGGTCGAGGTCACCCAGCACCTGGATGGCGTCGACCTCTCCGAGGCGTTCCGCCAAGGGGCCCAGACCGCGGGGAGGCCGCTGCGGCCAGCGGGCCCGCCCCCAGCCTAACAGGGCCTCGCGGGCCGCCCGGGGATCTCCCTGGCCACAGGCCCGATGCAGCTTGGCCAGGGCCGACCTGGCCGACTCGGCGCGCGCGCCGGCATCGGGTGCCGTCTGCCGCGGCATCGCCGCGCCGCCGCGCCCTCGCCGCCAGAGCGTCCAGGCGAGGGTCAGCAACCAGCCGAGTCCGAGCATGAGCGACAGCCAGGGCCAGAGGCCGGGGCCTGCGCCGGACTCCCCGGGGACCTGCGGCGCGGCGGCCCCCGTCGATGGGCTCCTCCGATCCGGCTCGGGCTCGGCGGCCGGGTTGCCGGAGGACTGGGGCTGGCTAGCCGCCGGGAACGGCTCGGTGGTCGCGGCATCCGCCGCCGGCTCCACCTCCAGGGTGCGCTCGGGGATCACCGCCACCCGCTGCCGGTCCTCCACCGTATCCCACCAGTGCAGGCGGATCTCCGGCAGGGTCAGGGGACCGACCCGGGTGGGCACCAGCGCCAGCTTGAGCGTCTTCACGGCAGCGGGCGGCCCGCCCCCCGCGAGGTCCTCGGCCGTCGGCGGCTCCGGGTAGACCTTGACCCCATCCGGAGACCCCACATCCAGGGTTGGGAGCTGGGCGGCGGTGACCCCCTGGCCGGTGATGGTGAGGGTGCGGGTCAGGGGCTCCCCGACCCGGAGACGAGGCGGGCTTGGGGTCCATTGGTCGGCGAGCTGGATCGATTGGGCCGGCAGCCAGGGGATCGTGCTGCCCGCTGGTTGGGGCCGGATCTCCAGGGTGAGGTCTGGGCCCCGCTCCACCACCCGACGCCCGCCGCCCGGGTCCGCTAGACCGGGCATCCCCTGGAAGACCCGACCCCCGAGCATCGCGTCCAGGTCCGCGAAGGGGCTGCGCCGGGCACCGGGTCGATTGTCCGTCACCACGGCATCCAGGCGCGGTCCGCTGATGGTGATGGCGCCGCTGCGCTGGGGCACCACCAGATAGCGGCGCTCGATCACCGTGTAGCGCCGGCCGTCCACCACCTCCGTCGTGCTCTGGTCGTCACCCCGCTGCTCGATGATGGCCCCGTCGACCCGGGGCTCGGAGAGGGTCGCGCGCTGGGGCGGGTCCAGATAATAGATCCTGACGCGGTAGCCGAAGGGTTCCTGCACATAGGGCGAGGGCGTGTCCACCCGGGTCTGGAGATACAAGGGCTTGGGTTGGCCGGCCTGCCTCATCTGGTCGGCCGGGACCACCTGGATGGTCACCGGGTCACTACGCTCCCCCCCCAGGACCAGGGACGGGATCCTGAGCTCCCCAAGGCGCCGCGGGGCCAGCTCCAGCACCCATTCCCGGGACTGGCTCATGTCCCCGTTGACGATGGTGGTCCGGGTGCTGGTGGAGCGGCCGAGGATCTCAAAGTCCTGCTCCAGGGGAGAGAGATCCGGCTCCCCCTGGAGCCGCCCCTCGGCGATAAGCCGAAGGGTCAGGATCTCGCCCTCCCCCAGCCTGGTGCGGTCCGGGTCCGCCAGCAGACCCGCCGCCGGGGCCGCCGCCGAGATCAAGGTCAGGATCAAGAGCATCAATAGGGGTCTTACGACGGATAGGCCGGGGCACATAGTAAGCGTCCGAGGACCTGGTGGAAGGTCAGGGCGACGGGGTGGAGCGCCGGTAAGACCGCGGATCACGGCAGGCGTCCCTCCCGGCGCAGATGCTGCAGGATGAAGCGCTGGCGCAGGAGCCCCGCCGGGTCGTCGGGGACGCGCCTTAGCTGGGCCTCCATCGCCTGCTGACGCTCCCGCTCCGCCGGGGTCAGATCGACGCCGTCCTCGGCCAGCACGGAGGCCAGTGGCTCACGCGCCGGGTCCTGGTCCGACCGCCCTTCGCGGGCCGCCCCTGGCCCCTGGCCGTCCGGCCCCAGGTCGGGCGGAGGCTCGCCGGCGAGGGCGTCCTGGCCCAGGTCCCCGGCGCCCGGCTCGGCGCCCGAATCCCGGTCGCCCCCGACAGGACCCGGGGGCTCTTGACCGGCGGACGGTGGGGAGGA
>JBLMWY010000019.1:0-4671 GCA_050257475.1 Bdellovibrio bacteriovorus | reverse complement strand
GGCGCGGCCATGGCGGCGGCGACGGCCAGGGTGAGTAGTTTCTTGTTCATCGTGTTCTCCGCTGTTGTGGATTTAGCAACAAGGACTGCTGAAACTGAGTGCAATCGTGCTTGGCAGGGAGAACTATAGAGGAGCCGGGAGCCTTTTGCAACAGTTTCGAGAGAAAAAAGATACAGGCAGGGCGACTGTTGCTTTTATGCACCGCTCCGCCGATTGCGTAGGGTGGATAAGCGCAGCGCATCCACCGCACGCCGGGGCGGTGCGGCCCGGGCAACGGCTCTCGGCCCAAGCCCCGTGCATGCCAGAAACCAGCGCGGGTGGGCAGTGGGCGTTCGACCCCCACCCCGGCCCTCCCCCTGCCCGGGGGAGGGAGAGGGAGGTAGAAAAAAGCCCGCGCGGTGGCGGGCTTGAGGATTGGCTGGGGGACTAGGATTCGAACCTAGGTTAACGGAGTCAGAGTCCGCTGTCCTGCCGCTAGACGATCCCCCAGGAAGAAGTGGCGAGTAGCGAGTGGCGAGGGCCAAGGAATCAGGATTCGTGGTTCTCGAAGTGCCTGGCGAGTCCTCGCAGCATCTTCGCGAGCTCCGACGCCTCGTTTGCGAGCCTATTGCCAGGGTCAGGGGGCAGAAGCCCGGCCTCGATACCGATCAATAGCTGGGTCCAGCACTCGCCGCAGGAACCTTTCGCAATCATCAGGAAACGGACCCGCTCCCTGGCCGTCTCCCGCTCGTAGCCCTCCGCGATGTTGGACGGGATCGACAAGGCCGATCGAGTCACCTGGTCGCGGTAGCCTCGATCCGGACACCCGACAGTTCCCTTGTAGACATCAACCGAGAATCGGCAGGCTCGCCTCCACACATCCAGCCGACGGAGGGCTTCCACTTGCCTCCCTTGGCCCTAGCCACTCGCTACTCGCCACTCAAGCGCGCTAGCGCTTGGAATACTGCGGCCGCTTGCGCGCCTTGTGGAGGCCGACCTTCTTACGCTCCACCTCGCGGGCGTCGCGGGTCAGGAAGCCGGCCCGGCGCAGGGGCGAGCGGAGCTGCTCATTGTAGTCGACCAGGGCGCGGGCGATGCCGTGGCGGATGGCGCCCGCCTGGCCGGTGTTGCCGCCGCCATGGACCGTGATCTGCACGTCCACCCGGTCGAGCAGACCGGCGGTCTCCAGGGGCTGGCGCACCACCATGCGGGCGGTCTCGCGGCCGAAGAAGTTGTCGAGCGGGCGCCCATTGACCGTGATGGAACCGGAGCCCGCGGACAGATAGACCCGCGCTGTGGAGGTCTTGCGGCGGCCGGTGGCGTATTGAGTCTCCGACATGGATCGATATTCCTGCTAGGTGCCGCTTAGGCGTCGAGATTCAGAACCTGGGGCTGCTGCGCCTGGTGCCCGTGCTCGGTACCCGCGTAGACGCGCAGCTTCTTGAACATGGACCGGCCCAGGGGACCGCGGGGCAGCATGCCCTTGACGGCGGTCTGGATGGCGCGCTCCGGATGGGTCTCCAGCAGCTTCGCCAGGCTCACGGACTTGAGGTGGCCAACATAGCCGGTGTGGCGATGATAGATCTTGTCCTGGAGCTTCTTGCCGGTCACGCGGATCTTCTCCGCGTTGACGACCACGATGTAGTCACCCGTGTCCACGTGGGGGGTGTACTGGGGCTTGTGCTTGCCGCGCAGACGGCGGGCAAGCTCGGTGGCGAGCCGCCCCAGGGTCTTGCCGTCGGCGTCCACCAGATACCAGGTGCGGCGCACCTCGGCCGGCTTCGCGCTTACAGTCGTGGTCATGTCCGTGTCTCTCCAGGGCAATGCCGGCAGTGGCAAGGCCCTTCGAATTCGTGAGCGGTCGCGAGAAAGACCGCGAATGGTACCTAGGAGCCCTGGGACGCGCAAGCCCCGCAATCTCTTCGCGGGGCCAAGGGCCAAGGGCCAAGGGCCAAGGGCCAAGGAACGGACGCGAGCGCTTGCGCTCAGTTCCTCGCTACGCGCTAATCGCCACTCGCTACTGGTACGTCTGGTAGCCGCAGTCGCTCCACCACCCGACCCCCGACGAGGTGCTCGGACAGGATCTCCTCCAGGTCTTCCTGGTCCACATAGGTGTACCAGGTCGCCTCCGGGTAGACGACGACCACCGGGCCTTCCTCACAACGATCCAGACAGCCGGCGGTGTTGATCCGCACCTGTCCCTTGGCGGCAATCCCGAGCTCCTTGGTGCGCCGTTTGAGGTAATCGCGCATCGACTGGGCACTGCATTGACCGCAGCACTGGCTGCCGTCCTCGCGCTGGTTGGTGCAGAAGAAGACGTGGTAACGGTAATACGACATTCGGAGATCCTCCCGGCCGGCCCAGGGCCCGGGGCAGGCGACCCAGGCCCGCGAAAGGTTACCATGGGGACCCGGCGCGGTCGGCACCATCGCGCCTAATTCCGCCCCAGCCCCGATTGCATTCGAAGGTTCGTCGTTTCCGTGCCCGAGCACCCGCCCCCCGACCCGCCTATCCCGAGCCCGGCGGAGCTTCTCGAGCTCGCGGACCAATGCGTCAAGTGCGGCCTTTGCCTGCCCCACTGCCCGACCTACGGGAAGCTGGCCAACGAGGGAGACTCGCCGCGCGGGCGCATCGCCCTGATCCAGGGCTGGGCCATGGGTCGGCTGGCCCTCAGCCCCAGGCTGACCGGCCATCTCGACCGTTGCCTCACCTGCCGCGCCTGCGAGCTGGCCTGTCCGTCCCTGGTTTCTTTCGGCCGACTCATGGACGGATTCAAGGCCGCTCGGGTCCGTCGGCTCCCCCGCTGGCGTCGATCCGTCCGGCTGGCCCGGCTCGAGGCCCTGTCCCGCCCCGCCGTCACCCTGCGTCTGGCGCGCGCCGCCCGCTGGTATCGAGACTCTTGGCTGGCCCGATGGGTGGAGGCGGTGGGGGCCGAGCGGCGCCCCGGCATCGGGACCCTGGCTCGGCTCGCCGGGGCTATCCCCAAGAGCACCAAAGCCCTGGACCCAAGCTCACCCGAGTCGCCGGACCTCGAGCTGTTCGTGGGCTGCACGGGTCAGCTCGCCCAAGGATCCGCCATGCTGGCCGCCCGCGCCCTGTGTGAGGGGCTGGGGCTGCGGGTTCGCATCGCGGCCGAGCCTGGGTGCTGCGGCGCCTTGTTTCGCCACAACGGCTTCCCCGAGGAGGCGCAGGCGCGGCGCGCCGCCTGGACCCAAGGGCCTCGGGACATCCCCCTGGTAGGGCTCGCGAGCGCCTGCGTGGGGGAGCTGCGGGAGGGGGCCGAGGGCCGCCAGATCCTGGAGCTGTGCGACTTTCTAGACCGCATGACGCCCCTGGACCAGTTGCCTCTCGCCCCCCTGCCGGGCAAGGTCCTGGTCCACGAGCCCTGCTCGCAGCGCAACCTGCTGAAGGACACCGGCGCTGTCTACCGGCTTCTGGGCCTGATCCCGGGATTGGAAGTCCGGCCACTGCCCGGCAACGCGCTCTGCTGCGGCGCCGCGGGCACCTATATGCTGGACCAACCCGCGATGGCCGACTCCCTGCTCTCGGACAAGGTCGCGGCCCTGTCAGGGCAACCCCCCCGGTACCTGGTCACCACCAACCCGGGCTGTGCCCTGCACCTCGCCGCGGGGATTCGGGCGGCGGGCCTGGCCATCGAGGTGTGTCACCCGGTCGAGCTGATATGGGAGAGCGCCAAGGACCGAGGGCCGAGCGCCAAGGGATAACCGGCCCACGTCCTTGGCGCTTGGCCCTTGGCGCCGTTGCATCAATGCGCATGCGCTTCCAGAATCTGACGAGCACAGCGAATGTTCCCGAGGGCACCCTATGACCAGCCGCCACTACAGCCCCATCGACCGACTCCTGATGAGCGCCGACAGCGCCCTGCGGACGGTCTTCGGGCGACCCCAGACCACGGAGCGCCCCAATCCCGCGGCCCATCTACCCGAGACGGATCTGGGGGAGCAGGAGCGTCGCCACGTCGCGCGGCTGATGCGCATCAACCACACCGGTGAGGTGTGTGCCCAGGCCCTGTACCAGGGCCAAGCCCTGACCGCCCGGCTGCCGGAGACCCGCCGGCGCCTCGAGCGCTCGGCCCTGGAGGAGAACGACCATCTGGCCTGGTGTGAGACCAGGCTGCAGGAGCTCGGCGATCGCAAGAGCCTGCTCAACCCGCTCTTCTATGCCGGCTCCTTCGCCATCGGGGCGGCGGCCGGGCTCGCCGGCGACCGCTGGAGCCTGGGCTTCGTGGTGGAGACCGAGCGCCAGGTCGAGGACCATCTGGACGAACACCTGGCCCAGGTGCCGGAGCGCGACGAGCGCACCCGCGCCGTGCTTGAGCAGATGAAGCTGGACGAGATCCACCACGCCCAGGTGGCCAGCGCCGCCGGCGGGACCGAGCTTCCGGCACCGGTGCGGCTGGCCATGCGTCTGGCATCGAAGGTAATGACCCGCGGTGTCTACTGGATTTAGGGTGCGGTAAGCGGGAGCGAACCGCAACACGGGCGGCGGCGAGCGGCGCGGTTAGCTCCTCACCGCAGCCTAGGGGACCGGGTCGTCGTCACTGGCTACTTGCCACTTCTGCTCTCAGCCCCCGAGGACAGCGGCGCGGGCCGAGCGCCAGAGGGACTCGCCGAACACCGACTGCAGGGCCAGGGGCAGGGGAACGGCTCCCTGGGACACCAGCCGGTCATG
>JBLMWY010000018.1:0-5782 GCA_050257475.1 Bdellovibrio bacteriovorus | reverse complement strand
ATCTTGTACCGGAGTAGGGTTCCTATGCTGAGCGCACTGCATCCCTTGGTCCTGGCCTCGCTCCCGCTGACGCTCGCCCTGGTCGCGGTGGGCGCGCCCTTCGCCGCGGCGGCCTCCGATGAGGCGCAGTCCAATCTCTCCCCGGTGGCGAGCGCTGGCGCCGACGCGCCAGCCGCGGCGGGGCAACCCGTGGGGTCTGACTCGGGGGGCATCGAGGGTCTTGACTGGGCGCTGGCCGCCTACCGGGTGGGTGACACCCTGGTGGAGCTTGATGATCCTCAGGGGCCTGCCCGCCTGCGCTTCGAGGACGGGCGCGTGAGCGGGAGCGCCGGCTGCAACCGGCTGATGGGCGCCTACGTCCTCGAGGGCGAAGCGCTCCGCTTCGAGCCCCCCATGGCCGCCACCATGATGGCCTGCCCCGAGCCCCTGATGGCCCAGGAGCAGGCGGTCCACGCCGCCCTGGCCGAGGTTGCGTCGCTGCGCCGGGACGCCGATCGCCTGGAGCTGCTCGATGGGGAGGGTGCCCTGGTCCTGCGCTTCGTCGCCCTGAGGTCCCTGTCGCTCGTGGGGCCTGTGTGGGAGATGGTGGCCTACAACAACGGCCGGCAGGCGATCGTGTCGGCCCTCGCCGGCGCCAAGGTGACCCTGGAGCTGCGCGAGGACGGCACCCTGGGGGGAGTCGACGGGTGCAACCGCTTCATGAGTGGCTTCACCCTGGAGGCTGACCGGCTCACCATCGGTCCCATTGCCACCACCCGCATGGCCTGTCGTGGACCCGAGGGGGTGGCGGAGCAGGCGGCGGCCTTCGCCCAGGCCCTGGGCACGGTCACGGGGTACCGCATCGAGGGGAACGAGCTCACCTTGCTCACCGCCGAGGGCACCCCGGCGGCCCGCTTCCGGGCCGACCGTTGAGACGCTTGCCGGGCCATCAGGTGGGCAAGGCGGTTGGTGCGGGGAGCCACGGGAGGTCGGGCCTAGACCGCGGAAGGGAACCGCCCACATCGGGCTCGATGCACCCCAGTTGGTTGGTCCCTTTGCCGCCTGCCCAGGTCGCCGCCATCGCCGCCCGGGTGAAGCTCCCTTAGCCCAGTTTCGCGCAGGCCCATCCGCCGCGTCAGGCGCGGTGCTTGGCCTATCGACCGCACCGGACAACCTCCATGATCTGCTTCGCCCGCTACCTGTTGATCTTCGTCGTGGTCGCGCTGGGAGTGCTCAGCGTGCTGGGTGCCTGCGGCCGTAAGGGTCCCCTCTATCTGCCGGAGCAGGGCGACCGCGCCGCCCCGGCGGCCCAGTCGGAGGTGCCGCGGACACCAGTGGCCCCGCCCGCGCCCGAGCAGGCACAACCCTGAGGGGGGCTCCACCCGCTCCTTCCGCCAACCGCCCCGAATCGAGCAGTCCATGGACCACTTCAACTACGTCGGTGACCGGCTCCATGCCGAAGGGGTGCCGCTCGCCGAGATCGCGGAGCGCTTCGGCACCCCCTGCTATGTCTACTCGCGGGCCACCCTGGAGCGTCATTGGCGGGCCTTCGACCGGGCCATGGGGGACCACCCGCACCTCGTCTGCTTCGCCGTCAAGGCCAACTCCAACCTGGCGGTGCTCAACGTCCTGGCGCGCCTGGGCTCGGGCTTCGACATCGTCTCCGTGGGCGAGCTGGAGCGGGTTCTGGCGGCGGGTGGTGACCCTTCCAGGGTGATCTTCTCGGGGGTCGGAAAGCGGGCAGACGAGATCCGGCGGGCCCTGGAGGTCGGGATTCGCTGCTTCAACTTGGAGTCCGAGCCCGAGCTGGAGCGGGTGGACCAGGTGGCGGCGGGGCTCGGCCTCGTCGCGCCGATCTCCCTGCGCGTCAACCCCGACGTGGATGCCCGGACCCACCCCTACATCGCCACCGGGCTCAAGGAGAATAAGTTCGGCATCGACATCCAGGCCGCGGAGGCGGTTTACCGGCGGGCCGCTGACCGGGCCCACCTGCGGGTCGTGGGGATCGACTGCCACATCGGCTCCCAGCTTACGGATCTCGCGCCCTTCCTGGCGGCCCTGGAGCGGGTGCTGGACCTGGCGGACCGGCTGGAGCTGGCGGGGATCCCGGTGGAGCACCTGGACCTGGGGGGTGGTCTCGGCATCCGCTACACCGGCGAGACTCCACCCGAGCCCGCCGCCTATGCGAGCGCCTTGCTGCATCGGCTGGGGGGGCGCCGTCAGGAGGTGATCCTGGAGCCGGGCCGGGCCATCGTGGGCAACGCCGGGGTGCTCCTCACCCGGGTCGAGTACCTGAAGCCCACCGTCCACCATCGCTTCGCCATTCTGGACGCGGCCATGAACGACCTAGTGCGCCCCGCCCTCTACCAGGCCCATCAGGAGATTGTCCCGGTGCAACTGGGCAGCGCGGCGGAGCCCGACCGTTACGACCTGGTGGGGCCCGTGTGCGAGACTGCGGATTTTCTCGGCAAGGATCGGCTCCTGGCCCTGGAGCCCGGGGACCTGCTGGCCATCCGCGGCAGCGGTGCTTACGGATTCACCATGAGCTCCAACTACAACAGCCGGCCCCGCGCGGCGGAGGTCATGGTGGACGGGACCGAGGCCCATCTGGTGCGGCGCCGCGAGACCATCGCGGAGCTCTTTTCCGGGGAGTGCTTGCTCCCATGAGGCTCCCATGAGGCGGCCATGAGACGTCGACCCGAGCCGGAGCTCATGGAGGGTGCCGAGCAGGCGCTGGCCTATGCCGAGGCGGACTTCTCCGAGTCCAACGGGCTCTTCATGGAGCTGCTCAAGCGCTTGCAGCCGGGGCCCCTCGCGGGCGCCCGGGTTCTGGACCTGGGCTGCGGTCCGGCGGACATCGTGATCCGTTTCCTGAGCGCCTACCCCCAGGCCCAGTGCGATGCCCTGGACGGATCGGCGGCCATGCTGGAGCACGCCCGGGCCGCCCTGGAGCGGCTTCCGGGGCTCGCCCCCCGCTGCCGCCTGCTCCATCACAACCTCCCCAGCCCGACGTTGCCGAGGGCCCACTATGAGCTCGTACTCTCCAACAGCCTGCTCCACCACCTGCACGATCCCCAGGTCCTGTGGCGCACGGTGCGGGAGACCGCCAGGCCAGGTGCACTGGTCCTGGTGATGGACCTGATGCGGCCGGCCTCCGCCGCCTGGGCCGAGGCCCTGGTGGAGACCTATTTGGCCGACGCCCCCGAGGTGCTGCGCAGCGATTTCCGCAACTCCCTCTTCGCCGCCTTCGAGCCCCAGGAGGTGGTGGAGCAGCTCCGGGAGGCGGGTCTCGACGGGCTGGAGGTGGGCGTGGTCAGCGACCGCCACCTGGCCGTCTCGGGCCGGCTGCCATGAACGGCGGCTCGGCCCCGGATCCCTCCTCCCTCGGCCCCCGGCCCCCGGCCCTCGGCCCTCTGCGCTTCACCAAGATGCAGGGCCTGGGCAACGACTTCGTGGTGATCGACGCCATTCGCCAGTCGGTCCGGCTCGACCCCGCCCAGGTCCGCCGCCTGGCTGACCGGCGCTTCGGCATCGGCTGTGACCAGGTCCTGCTGGTGGAGCCGCCGCGTCTGCCCGGCACCGACTTCCATTACCGCATCTTCAACGCCGATGGCTCCGAGGTGGAGCAGTGCGGCAACGGGGCCCGCTGCTTCGCCCGCTTCGTGCGCGACCAGGGGCTCACCGACAAGACCGAGATCCCGGTGGGCACGGCGGCCGGCGCGATCCGGCTCCTGGTGGAGCCTGATGGGCAGGTGCGGGTGGATATGGGCCCCCCCATCCTGGAGCCGGTGCGGATCCCGTTCCTGGTGGACCGGCAGGCGCTCACCTACCCGCTGGAGGTTGGCGGCGAGGTCCTGGAGATCGGCGCGCTCTCCATGGGCAACCCCCACGCCGTCCTGCTGGTGGATGACGTGGACGCCGCCCCGGTCGGTCGCCTGGGCCCGCTGATCGAGCACCATCCCCGCTTCCCCCAACGGGTAAACGCGGGCTTCATGCAGGTGCTGACATCGGACCAGATCCGCCTGCGGGTCCACGAGCGGGGGGCGGGGGAGACCCTCGCGTGCGGCACCGGGGCCTGTGCCGCCGTGGTCAGTGGGCGCCTGCGCGGCCTGCTCGATCGCCGGGTGCGGGTCACCCTGCCGGGCGGGGATCTTGTGATAGAGTGGCCCGGCGTTTCGCACCCGGTGCTGATGACGGGCCCGGCGGAGCGCGTCTTCGAGGGGGAGATCGAACGATGAGCAGCCAAAACGCCGAGCCCAGCCCGGGTCCGGAGACCCCGACCGCGCCCGCCGGCGGATCCGAGCGGGCCAGGACCCAGGTGCAGCCGGCGGACGCCCCGGAGGAGGGGCTCGAGTCTCGCGTCGCCGCTTATCTGCGCGCCCACCCAGACTTCTTCGAGCGCAACCCGGAGGTCCTCGGTGAGCTGCGGCTCTCCCATGCCACCGGAGGGGCCGTCTCCCTGATCGAGCATCAGGTCAACGTGCTGCGCCGCCAGCTTGACACCGAGCGCAGCCGGCTCAGCCATCTGATCTCCCGGGCCCGGGAGTACGAATCGCT
Source organism: Bdellovibrio bacteriovorus (assembly GCA_050257475.1). Lineage (GTDB taxonomy): Bacteria > Pseudomonadota > Gammaproteobacteria > Chromatiales > Chromatiaceae > Thiodictyon. The sequence goes on along the minus strand of JBLMWY010000018.1, from coordinate 1,246 downwards.
GTCCAGCCGGCTCCATGGCCTGGTCCTCCAGCTCATTCCCGCGTCCGGCCTGGAGCAGCTCCAAGCGGCCCTGGAAGACGCCCTGTCCAGGGAGTTCAGCGCCGAGGCCGTGACGCTCAAACTCTTCCCGATACACCCGGGCGGGGAGGGCCCAGCGGACACCCTGACCCAGGAGTTCCTGGAGTTCGTGGACCGGGAGCATGCCCTGTGCGGCCCACTGGGGGAGGACAAGACCCAGATCCTGTTCGGCGCCCCGGGGTCGGAGGTGCGCTGCGCCGCCCTGGTCCCGATCCGGGCCGCCGGTCGCAGCGGGGTGCTGGCTATCGGTGCCGCGGATCCGGAGCGCTTCAGGCCCGACATGGGGACCGACCTTCTGGATCGGCTGGGAGAGATCGTCGGCTGCAAGCTGGGCTCCCTGGACGCTGCTCCGGTCGTCCCGCCCGCGCCAGCGCAGGCCGCGCCGGGCGTTCTGAGCGCCTCACCCCAGGACCAGGACGCCTAGGGCGGGCCCTGCCTCTCACCCCATGGACGAGCGGTCCGAGGATTCGTGCGCCGGTCCGGGCGGGGCGAACGCCGCGGGACCCATCGAGCCCTTCCTCGCCCACCTGGCCCATGAGCGGCGCCTGGCGCCCCTGACCATCCTCAGCTATCGCCGGGACCTCGAGCGCATCACCGCCTGGCTGATCCAAGGGGGCGACGACGCCGCATCCCTCGGACGCCTGGACCAGGCGCAGGTGCGCCGCTATGTCGCCTGGCGTCACCGCGCCGGGGCATCGGGCCGGACCCTCCAGCGGGAGCTGGCCAGCCTGCGCAGCCTGTATCGATGGCTGCTGCGGGAGGGCCTGGCCAAGGTCAGCCCGGCCGTCGGCGTGCGCGCCCCCAAGACGCCGCGCCGGCTTCCCGTCACCCTGGAGGCCGACCAGCTCTGTCAGCTGCTGGATCAGCCCCAGGACGACCTGCTCGCCATCCGCGATACGGCCATGGTGGAGCTCTTCTACTCATCGGGCCTGCGTCTGGCGGAGCTGGTGGCGGTGAACCTGGGGGATATCGACGGCGCCGACGCGGCGCTGAGCGTCATCGGCAAGGGCGCCAAGACCCGGCGGGTCCCGGTCGGGGCTAAGGCCAGGGAGGCGGTGGGGCGCTGGCTGCGGGTGCGCGCCAACCTGGCCGCGGATGGAGAACGGGCCCTGTTCGTCAGCCGCCGTGGGGTCCGCATCCACCCGCGCACCGTCCAGGCCCGCCTCGC
>JBLMWY010000017.1:0-6708 GCA_050257475.1 Bdellovibrio bacteriovorus | reverse complement strand
GCGCCGCAACAGCAGGGCCGCCGCCAGGATTACCAGGCCATGTCCTACGTCCCCGCACATGTAGCCGAACAAGAGGGGCACCAGCAGGGCCACCCAGGTGGTGGGGTCCGCCTCCCGAAGGCCCGGCACCCCGACGGCCCGGGTGAAGACCTCGAAGGGCTGGAGCCACAGGGGATAGTCGGTCACCGAGGGGGAGGGGGCGGACGTCGGGGGATCCATGAAGGCCACCGGGGCCTCGACGCCGACCTCCTTGAGGGCACCCTCCAGCATCGACCGGTCGGGGGCGTTGGTCCAGCCTGTGATCCAGCACACCTGGTCGTCGCACTGGATGTCCCGGGCGGTGTGCAGGAACCAGTCGATGCGCTGGAGTACCCCCAGGGAGCGGTCCAAATCCTGGGCCGCGGCGAGCTGCCGCAGGTCGCGCTCGAGCTGCTGGAGCTGGCGTGCGATCTGGCCGCGGCGGTTCGCGAGGTGACGGGCACAGGCGCGAGGCTGGTCCCGGAAGCAGGGCGGGATGGTCAGGACGCGGCCTCCCAGCGCCCTGGCCTCCTCGGCGAGGCGTTCCTGCTGTGTCTTTGGGGCCAGAAGCAGACGCACCCGCCGGTCGCCGGCGGGGACATCCAGGGTGAGGGTGCGGTGGATCCCAGGCGGATCCTTGTCCGGGGGCAGGACCAAACAGAGTCCCCCCAGTGCCGGTCCGGCGCCGGCCAGGCCCCCCAGGTCGACCTCGGAGTCCCGCAGGTGGTCGAGGACCGGCTGCCAGGTGTCCAGCAGGGCCTGCTCCTGCAGCAGGCGCGCTTGCTGGTCGAGGTCGTCACGGGCCGCCACCAGCCAGCGCTCGATGCGGTTCAGGGCGAGGCGCGCCTCGGTCTCCAGGGGTAGGTCGCAGCAGCGCTTGGGAAAACCCGGAGCGGGCCAGAAGCGCCCGTACTGCGCGGCGAGCTCCCGGTACCGGGCGAGGGGGGCATGCAGCGGATCCAGGGGGGCGGGGGTCTGGGGATCCCCTTGCCACTCGAATTGCACCTCGGCGTGACGGGCCAGGGCCTCCATGGTGTCGTCCGCGTCGGTCTTGGGGACCACGACCTCGAACCACTGGGCGGCGAAGGGTCGCAACGGCATGACATCGCTCCCGATTGGTATCAGCGAGGGGGCGGATTCGGTCGCCCGATCCGACACGCCACACCTTAACTGTAGTCCGCCGCTGGGGAAGTGATGGCCGGGGCCCCGGACCTCACCACAGGCCCAACCAGACCGCGGCGGGGCCCGGGAGGGCGGCGATGATCAGGGGCGGGGCCACCACGGAGAGGGACAGCTTAGTGGCCATCCTGGCCGAAGATCGGCGCGGAACCGGAAGATGCGCGGTCCTGGTTTCTTCACGTTCAGCCGCGTGAGCGACTGAGCATGGCGGGGCTCCTTCCCAGCGCCGGAAGCGCCGGATTCTTCTGCGCCTCCCGAGCCATCCACCTGGCGTCAAGCGGGTTCCGCGATCAGTCCATGGTGAGCGGCGACCGCCAGGATCAGGTCGGCCACCAGGCGCGGGCGCTCCTCGTGGGCGAGGTGACCGAGACCGGTCAGATGGTGGGTTTCAGCGCCGGGCAGCAGGGCCCTGACTCGGCGGGCCTCCGCGGGCCGGACCGTGGTGTCGCCCTCGGCCACCACCAGGATCAGTGGGGTTGGCAATCCCGGGAGCTCCCGCGCCAGGGGCTCCAGATCCCAGTTGGCCATCATCCCCAGGGTGGCCGCGACATGTCCGGGGTTGGAGATCAGGCGACGGTAGAGCTCAACCCCCCGAGGGTCCAGCCGCGAGCCCGTGCTGTCGACCAGACGCTCGACCGCCCGGGGTGAGTCCGCCTGCCAGGCGAAGAGCCGGGGCACCAGTGGATTGGCGGCGAGCAGCTTGGCCGCGGGGGAGAACCAATGCCCCGCGAGACCGCCCAGGGGGAGCAGGGCGCCGTTGAGGCTGATCAGGACCCGCGGGGCCATGGCCCTGTCCAGGCACATGCGGGCCAGGATGGCGGCCCCCGCGGAATGACCGAGGGCCAGGTCGGGGGAGGTCTGGAGACTGTCCAGGAGTGCCTTCAGGGCGCCGGCCATGCCGGGCAGCGAGAGTCCCCGCGCGTGGGGGGTCTGGGTGAATCCATGGCCCGGCAGATCGGGCGCCACCAGGGTGAAGTGCTGGGCCAGCAGGGGTGCCAGATCTCTCCAGGAATGGGTGGCCGCCCCGGTGCCGTGGATCAGAAGCAGCACGGGCCCCTGACCCATGCGCTGGACGTGCCAGCGCAGCCCACCCGCGTCAACGAACTGGCTGAAGCCGCGGTTGGGCCAGTCGCGGCCCTCGCGCTCCCAGCTTGGGGTGGGTCCGGTCACGGGCTCAGGCGCCTCGCGGGCTTTTCATGGGGTCAGATCCCGGCGGTCGCCTTGACCACCGCGCTGAGGCGGCCCGCATCCGCGTGGGGTAGCGGGAGATAGGTGCCGCCCATGGCCTGGGCCAGCTCGCGGGCCTGGGGCTGGGGATGGGGGGAGATGTCCACCAGCAGCGCCGCCACCCCCGCCACCTGGACCAGGCGGGCGCAGGTCAGGGCCTCCTCCCCGGCCTTGGCGCGGCCCCCGGAGCCGTCCCGGGCGACATTGGCCCGGCCGTCGGTGAGGATGACCAGGAGCGGGGTGCCGCCGCGGCGCTTGACCCCGTCCGCCAGGGCAAGCCCGGCCTCGATGCCCGAGGCCAGCGGGGTGCCGCCGCCCCCGGGCAGGCCGGCGAGGCTGCGCTTGGTGCGCACCAGGGAGCGGGTGGGCGGGAGCAGGAGCTCTGCCCCATGGCCCCGGAAGGCTACCAGGGCCACCCGGTCGCGCCGCACATAGCAGTCCGCGAGCAGCAGCTCCACCGCCCCCTTGGCCTCGGCGAGGCGGTGCAGGGCGGAGGAGCCGGAGGCGTCCACCACGAAGATGGTGGTGGTCTCGGAGCGGTGCTTGAAGCGTTGGATCCGGAAGTCGTCCTTGCGCACCTCCACCCGGGGGGTCCCACCGCCCTGGGTGGCCGGCCGCTCGGCACGGCGCACCCGCTGCCAGGGGGCCGCGGCCCGCAGGGTCTCGATGACGGAGAGTCGGTCCCCGGGCCGGAGCTCGCCGCGACGCACCCCGGCGGGGCGCCCGCGCATGTTGGCCTGCTGGACCTGACCGGACTTGCCGGTGCTGCGCGCCCGGGCGCGGCGCAGCCGCCCGAGGCGCAGCCGGTCGAGCAGATCCCGGGGGATGGCCGCCTTGGTGGCCTCCAGGACCTGGTCGGCCAGGGGGTCGTCTCGGCGCTCCTGCTCCTGCTCGGGGGCGGAGTCGGACTCATCCTGTTGGTCCGGGGGCTCAGGTGGCGGCGGCTCCGCGTCCGGTGGCTCCATGGCGGGCAGCCGGGTGGCCCGGGGGGCCAGCACGAGGCGGGCGGCCAGGAGGACCTCCCCGTCGGCCACCTGGGAGCGTCCCTCCAGGGCGGCGGCGACCCGGGCGGCCCGCACCGCCTGCTGGGAAGCGCGGATGGAGTCGACCCCAAGGACCAGGGCGGTGGAGCAGATGGCCTCCAACTGATCGGGGCCGATCCGAACCTCGGGTAACCGCTCCCGAGCGGCCGCCACGGCCTCCGAACCATAGGGCAGGTCCCCCAGATCACGGACCCCGATGGGCCCCAGATCCAGCGGGAAGGCGAGCCGGTCCAGCAGGGCGTCGGCGATGCGCTCGTCCTCCTCGCAGCCCTCGTCCAGGGCGATGACCCCCAGACGCGACGGGGAGCGCAGGGTCAGCCCCTCCCGCTCCAGCACCACCACGCCCGTGTCCAGGGAGGCGCAGAGATAGGACACGGGACCCCCGCGCACCCGCTCGGCCATGGCCAGCTCCACCACCCCGCCGTCGGCCTCGGCGAGTAGCCCCTTCTCGGCGATGGGCCGTCCGGCCTTGAGGGTGGCGGCGAGGTCGAGACCGCCGAGCAGGCGCCCGTCGGCCACGTGGAGCGGGATCTTGCGCCGCGGCATCCCCGGGGGCAGCAGCTCCCGGAGGTCCTCCAGCCATTGCTCCCGCACCGGGCCGGGACGGGCGCGCAGGACCACGCCACCCAGTCCGATGGGGTCCACGGCGAACAGGGCGGCGGCGAGCGCCGCTTGCTCCCAGAGGTCCGGGCAGAGGTCCGGGGGTGCCTGGGGCTTGCTCGGATACTCGGACCCGGCCCTGGCCGGCGGCTGTGTCATGCCGGGAAAAGCTCCTGGACCGCCCGCTCCACCCGGGCGGTGGAGCCCGTCTCGTCCAGGGGATCGCGGCGCAGGCGGTGACGCAGCGCCGGGGCGGCGAGCTTGCGCAGGTGGGGGATGCCAACCTGCCGGTCGCCCTCCAGGGCGGCCAGGGCCCGGGCGGCGCGGATCAGGGTCAGCTCGCCCCGCAGCCCGTCGGTGCCGAGCGCCACGCAAAGGCGCGCCGCCTGCTCCAGGGTCTGCTCCGGGATCTCGACCGCCGGCAGTGCCGCCTGGGCGTCGGTGATGCGCTTGCGGACCTTGGCGTCTTTGCGCTTCCACTTCTCGAGGAAGGCCGGGGGATTGCGCTCGAACTCATCGCGTAGCTGGACCACCTGGACCCGGGTCTTGAGATCCTGGGGGGTGCGCACCTCCACCGAGAGCCCGAAGCGGTCCAGGAGCTGGGGTCGCAGCTCACCCTCCTCCGGGTTGCCGCTGCCGATCAGGACGAAGCGCGCCGGGTGGCGGACGCTCAGGCCCTCCCGCTCCACCAGGTTCTCACCGGAGGCGGCCACGTCCAGCAGCGCGTCCACCAGGTGGTCCTCCAGTAGGTTCACCTCGTCGATGTAGAGGAAGCCCCGGTGGGCCCGGGCCAGGAGGCCGGGCTCGAAGGCCTTCTCGCCCCGGGTGAGGGCCAGCTCCAGGTCCAGGGCCCCGATCACCCGGTCCTCGGTGGCCCCGAGCGGCAGGTCCACCACGGGCACCGGCACCTGCCTGGAGCGCAGGCCGCCGTTGGCCCGGCGGGCGCGGCACTCGGCGCACAGGACCTCGGGGTCCGCCTCCGGGTCGCAGCCGTAGCGGCAGTCCATCACGGCCCGCTGCTTGGGGAGCAGGGCCGCCAGGGCCCGCACGGCCGTGGACTTGCCGGTGCCCCGATCCCCGAATACGAGGACCCCGCCGATGCGGGGGTCCACGGCCCCGATCAGCAGGGCGAGCTTCATCTCGTCCTGGCCGACAATGGCGGAGAAGGGGAAGGCGACGGGCATGCTGCAGGGTCTCCCATGGGGTTCGGTAGGGGACGATCGAGGTCAGGGGACCCCGGCGTCGCATCTGAAGTACACTTCGTACTGTAAATCTACATTGACGCGAGGGGCAATTGCCGGTGCCACTCTGGCGGGAGTCCGCGCCAAAGGGTGTGCTGGGCTCAAGGGGAGACCAGGCCTCTCTGCCGTGCGGGGGCGGTCAGGGGCGCGGGACAAGCCCATCGAGCCAGGGCCCCACGGCCTCGAGGAACGCGCCCGAACATTCCTCGTTGGGCACATGGCCGCAGCCCGGAAGAACCTTGAGCCCGGCGTCCGGCAACGCGGCCGCGACCCTCGCTGTGTCCGCCGGCGGGACCAACCGGTCCTGGTCCCCCGTGATCAGGAGCACCGGTTGGGTCACCGACCCAAGCCGCTCGCCCACGTCCACGGGGGTGGTCAGGGAGTGGTTGAGGAGCTCACCCCAGGCCAGGTCCCAACCTGCCATCCGGGTGTGGATGCGGGCCAGATCCAGGCGCTCGGCGGTGATTTTGTCGGGGTCGGCGTAGGAGAGCCGGAGCAGGGTGCTGGCCCCGAGCTTGCGGGCGATGAGTAGGCTGAGGCGCCGCATCTGGGGTAGCTCGGCCAGCCAGGCGGGCAGGGTGGGGCGCTGGGCATAGACCCAGGGGGCGACCAGGAGCAGGGCCTGCACCCGATCGGGCCGGGCGAGGGCGGCCTCCAGGGCCAGGGTCCCGCCGGAGGAGCTGCCGACCAGGACGGCCCGCTCCACCCCGAGGGCATCCATGACGGCGAAGAGCTGCTCCAGGGCGGCGGCCTTGTCGTAGGGATTGGTGCCGCTCCAAGCGCCGGCGGCGGGCTTGGCGCTCAGCCCATAGGGCGGCTGGTCATAGGCGATGGTCCGGCCGCGGGCGGCGAAGGCGTCGCGAACGGCCCCCCAGGTGAAGCTGTTGAGTGTGAAGCCATGGAGCAGCACGAACACGGGGCCCTGCCCCTCGCCCTCGGGGGCCGCCTCCAGATAGTGGATCTCAAGCCCCGGGGTGCCGGCGAAGGGGATGGTGAGAAAGCGGCTGCCGGGGGTGGCCGCGTCCCGGGCCTCGCCCTGGGGTTGACTGGTCTCGCCTGAGATCAGGAAGGGGCCCAGGGCCGCGATCCCGAGCAAGAGGATGAGCAAGGCCCCGAGGGCCAAGAGGGTGCGCCTCAGCATCGCGTCGGTTTCCAGTGTTGACTCGTCAAGGTCCTCCCGTGCTGTTGGGCAGGGAGACCGCGGCAACCATACCTCAGGAGGACCCCAAATGGACGAAGGCCCATCGAAAGGGCTCCATGATGTCCGCTTGATGAGCCATGACCGGCGCCTGCTGGGCCGTCCGCGCCTGTGCAGTGACTGCGGCCTGTGCGACAGCTTCCTGCGCCCCCGCATGGCCGAGACCTGTCTCTTCGTGCGCAATCGGGCCGAGGAGATCGAG
>JBLMWY010000016.1:0-4565 GCA_050257475.1 Bdellovibrio bacteriovorus | reverse complement strand
ATGTAGACCTTTTGGTCCCCTGGGCAATAGAAGGGCCCCATGGCCGCCTCCCCCAGGCCGCAGGCGGAGCGGGTCAGCCCCGAGAACAGGACCAGGGTCGGCTCCACGTAGCGCTTTCCGCTCGCCTGGAAGAGGGCGCTCCAGGTATCCTCCGTGTCCGCCAGGACCACGGAGACGAACTCCTTGAGCTCCTCCTCCACACCCGAGGTCGGGGCGCGGAATTGGGGGTCTTCGGGGCCATAGTCGCTGGTCTGGTTGGGGGCCGGTTCAGGGCCTAAGCCGGACCCAGTCAGGAGCAGGCGGGGGTCAACGCCCATCAGCATCAGCACCACCACCAGGAGCAGACCCCCAATTCCGCCCCCTACGCCGACCGTGCGTCCCACCTGCATGGGGCGGCGACCGCCGAAGGGGCTGCCGCCGAGCCCGCCCTCGCCGCGGCGGTCCTCCACGTTGTCGCTGCGTCTGCCGGTTCTCCAGCGCATGGCTCGCCCCTATCGGTACGGTGAGGACTCAGGTCCGAATCATAGCAGCTCGACCCCAACGGAACCCCTGGGTGGGCACGGGCGATCCCCCTCAATCGATGCAGAAGCGCCGGATCAGGGCGCGCAGCAGCTCCAGGGTGGGGGGGATCCGGTCCAGGGCCAGATACTCATCGGGCTGGTGGGCCTGGGCGATGTCCCCGGGGCCGAGCACCAGGGTCTCCAGGCCGAGACGGTCGAAGAAGGGGGCCTCGGTGCCGAAGCTCACCGCCTCGGCGGCGTGGCCGGTGAGGGCCTCCCCGGCCCGCACGATCTCCGAGCTGGGCGGGGTCTCCACTGGGGGTATGGGGGCGAACAGTGGCTCCACCGACCAGGCGAGCCCGCGTGCCTCGGCCACCTGGGCCACCCGCCGGGCGAGCTCGGCGCGCAGGTCCTCGGGGTTCAGGCCGGGCAGCACCCGCAGGTCCAGGTGCAGCTCGCACTCGCCGCAGATCCGGTTGGGGTTGTCGCCCCCGTGGATGTGGCCCAGATTCAGGGTGGGGTAGGGTACCGGAAAGGCCGGGTGCCGGTGGGCCGACTTCAGCTCATCGCGCCAGGCGAGCAGGACGCCCAGGACCTCGTGCATCCCCTCCAGGGCGTTGTTGCCCAGGCTCGGGTCGCTCGCATGGCCGCTGCGCCCGACGAGCCGCACCGACTCCCCCATCACCCCCTTGTGCAGCCGTACCGGCCTCAAGCCGGTGGGCTCACCGATCACCGCGTAGCGCCCCAGGGGCCGACCCGAGTCCACCAGGGCGCGGGCCCCGGTCATGGCGGACTCCTCGTCGGCGGTGGCGAGGATCATCAGGGGCCGTTTGAGCTCGGCAGGTGAGAGCCCGCGTGCCGCCTCGATGGCCAGCGCCAGGAAGGACTTCATGTCCGCGGTGCCGAGCCCGTAGTAGCGCCCGTCGGCCTCGGTGAGCTTGAGGGGGTCGTGGGACCAGAGGGGGGCGTCGAAGGGGACCGTGTCCGTGTGGCCGGCGAGCACCAGGCCCCCAGGGCCGGCCCCCAGGGTGCCCAGCAGATTGGCCTTGTCCGGGTGGCCCGGGATCGGAAGGACCTCCACCCGGAAGCCGGCGGACTCCAGCCAGCCCGCCAGGAGCTCGATCAGGGGCCTGTTGCTGTGATCGAAGGCCGGGGTGACGCTGCTCACCGACAGGGTGCCGATCAGACCCTGGAGCATGGGGACGAGTGGGGGTGCCTGTTGGGTCATCTGAGTCCCTCGGGGACGACGGTCGAGCCTTGGATCGAACCTGGGGCTCGGCCCAGACGGACGATGCCGCCGCCCTTGCCATGGTGTAGATTGCCCCGAGCTTAGCCCCCTGGAGAGCCCCGAGCCAGTGTCCGATCCGATTGTCGAGCCGCCCCAAGCCGCACCCTCGCCCCCTAGCGTCCAGCCGAGCACGGCCACGCGGATTCGGGAGGCGACCCTGGAGGATCTGGGGGCGCTGGTGAGGCTCGAGAACGCGAGCTTCGAGTCCGACCGGCTCACCCGCCGCCAGTTTCGCTACATGATGACCCGGGCGCGCGCCAGTACGCTGCTGGCGGAGGGAGACGCGGCGCAGGACGGGGGCGGCGCCGTCCTGGGCTATGTGTTGATCCTGTTCAGCAAGGGGACCTCGGTGGCCCGTCTCTATTCCATCGCGGTCGCCCGGGAGGCGCGGGGTCAGGGCGTCGGGCGTGCCCTGGTGGCCGCCGCGGAGGCGGCGGCCTGGGAGCGGGACCGGGCCTATCTGCGCCTGGAGATCCGGCGGGATAATCTGGCCTCCCAGGCCCTGTTCGAAGGGGCTGGCTACCGCCGCTTCGGGGTCCTGTCCGACTACTACGAGGACCACATGGAGGCCCTGCGCTACGAGAAGACGCTGGCCCCCGACCTCAAGCCCGAGTTGCAGCGGGTCCCCTTCTACGAGCAGACCCTGGACTTCACCTGCGGCTCCTCCTCGCTCATGATGGCCATGCATGCGCTCAAGCCCGACCTGGTCCTGGACCGCAAGCTGGAGCTGCGCATCTGGCGGGAGGCCACCACCATCTTCATGACCTCGGGCCACGGGGGTTGTGGCCCCTTCGGTCTGGCGCTCGCCGCCCACCGGCGGGGCTTCGCCGTGGAGGTCTACATCAACGACCCGGGCGTGCCCCTGGTCGACTCGGTGCGCAGCCCGGAGAAGAAGGAGGTCATGCGCCTGGTGCACGAGGACATGCAGGAGGAGGTGGAGCGGCTCGGGATTCCGGTGCGCTACCAGACCTTGGGGCTGGAGGCCCTCCAGGAGCGCTTCGACGCCGGGGCCGTCCCCATGGTCCTGATCAGCTCCTATCGGATCTACCAGGAGAAGTTCCCCCACTGGGTGGTGGTGACCGGCTTCGACGCCCACTTCGTCTATGTTCACGATCCGTTCGTGGACTACGAGTCGGGGGAGGTGCCCCTGGATTCCATCAACATGCCCATCCAGCGGGAGGAGTTCAGCCGCATGAGCCGTTACGGGCGGGCAGGTCTCCAGGCGGTGGTCCTGGTTGCCCTGCCAAGGCGGGGTCGCCCCCATGGCTGAGCACCTGCTTCTGGTGGAGCACGAGTCCGACTGGAAGCCCGGCTTCCCGCGGCTGCCGGTGGTGACCGCCCGGGAGTACCTGGCCGGTGGTGAGCTGGCTGCCAAGAAGGACCTGCGGGTCATCAACCTGTGCCGTAGCTATCGGTACCTGTCGGTGGGCTATTACTGCTCCCTGCTGGCCGAGGCCCGGGGCCACAAGGTGATCCCCACGGTGCGCACCATCCAGGACCTCTCCAGCCGGGAGATCTACAGCCTGGACACCGAGGAGCTGGACGCCCTGGCCCAGCGCCTGCTGGCGCGCCGCAAGGGCTCGGCGCTCACGCCAACCGCCTACGAGCTGACCCTGTGCTTCGGGCTCTGCGACGTCCCGAGCCTCGAGTCCCTGGCCCGCCGGATCTTCGAGACCTTCCGTTGCCCGGTGATCAGGGTGGAGTTCCGGCTCCACGGCACCTGGCGCATCGGCGCCATCAAGGCCTTGCCGCTCAGCGCCGTGACCACCGACGAGGACGGTCCCTTCTTCGCCGCGCTGGAGTCCTATCTGTCCAAGGGCTGGCGCCGGCGCCGGGCCCGTCAGGCCTACCGCTACGACCTGGCGATGCTCCACGACCCGGCGGAGGACCTGCCGCCCTCCAACAAGCGGGCCCTGGCCCAGTTCGTGCGCGCCGGCAAGCACCTGGGCGTCAATGTGGAGCCCATCCAGCGCAAGGACTACAGCCGGCTCGCCGAGTACGACGCGCTCTTCATCCGCGAGACCACCCGCATCGGCCACCACACCTTCCGCTTCGCCAAGAAGGCGGACAGCGAGGGCATGGTGGTGATCGACGACCCGGATTCCATCCTGCGCTGCACCAACAAGGTATATCTGGCGGAGCTCCTGGCCGCCCACAAGGTGCCGCGGCCCAAGACCCTGGTCCTGCGCAAGGAGGGCCTGCTGGAGGCGGAGTCCCAGATCGGCTACCCGGTGGTGCTCAAGATCCCGGAGGGGTCTTTCTCCCGTGGTGTCTTCAGGGCCGAGGACAGGTCCGAGCTCACCCGCATCGCCGGCCGACTCTTCAAGGAGTCGGACCTGATCCTGGCCCAGGAGTATCTCTACACCCCCTTCGACTGGCGCATCGGCATCCTCGGCGGCAAGCCCTTTTTCGCCTGCAAGTACCTGATGAGCCGCAACCACTGGCAGATCGTGAAGCACGAGTCGGATGGCCGCCATGAGGAGGGGGGCTTCGAGACCCTGGCCGTCGCCGAGGCCCCGAAGGCCGTGGTGCGGATGGCGCTGAAGGCCGCTGATCTGATTGGCGACGGCCTCTACGGCGTCGACCTCAAGGAGACCTCGGAGGGGCCCGTGGTGATCGAGGTGAACGACAATCCCAGCCTGGATGCCGGTGTTGAGGATCGGGTCCTGGGCGAGGGGCTCTACCGCCAGGTGATCGGCGAGTTCGTGGAGCGTCTGGACCGGCGGCGGGCGGGGCGGCGATGAGGATCGGGAGGGGCCGAGGGCCGAGGGCCGAGG
>JBLMWY010000015.1:0-4230 GCA_050257475.1 Bdellovibrio bacteriovorus | reverse complement strand
GGGACTACTATGTGCGAAACCCCATCCGTCCGCCCCTGGCCGAGGTCCAGGGTCAGGGATCGAAGTCGGCCAACCCCCACGCCGGAGGCCAGGTCCCGCGAGCGGCGCCGGGCAGCCCGGGACTCGATCTCGCAAACGTCATCCCGCAATCGATCGAGGACGGAAATCCCATCCTCATCGGGGAGCGCGCCGACTCATTGTTCGCCGAGCGGCGCTACCGTGAGGCCGTGCCGCTCTATCGGCGGGTTCTCGAGCTGACCCCGGACGACGTGGAGACCTATAACGATCTGGGGCTGGCCCTCCACTACATCGGGGACTCGGCGGGGGCCCTGGAGGTGCTGCGCGCGGGCGCGGCGGGGGCGCCGGACTTTCAGCGCATCTGGCTGACCCTGGGCTTCGTGAGCCTCCAGGTCAAGGATCAGGAGACGGCCCGGGTCGCCCTCACCCGCGCCCGCGACCTTGGCCCCGAGACCTCCATCGGGCAGGAGGCGGTGCGGCTGCTGGGCCTCGCCGACACCCCCTAGAGGGCGCCGATCGACGCCTGGTCGGGAGTCGCGGGAGAGCCGATGAGCCCTCAGCGTCCGGGAGACCGACCCAGCGCTAATTCGGGCGGGCCATCTGGGCGATCTGGGCCAGGTCCTGGGCCTCGAGCTCGATGCCGACCGGGAGACCGGGGTTGAGGCTGATGCCGAACCCAATCCCCAGCTTCTCCAGAATCCAGGGGAAATCCACCACCAACCCGCCCCCGTAGCCGGGAAAGTCGCGGACGAACCCCTTGGCCCGCTCGGGGCTGGTGAAGAGCACCAGCACCTCCTCCCCGGCTTCACTCTGGAGCTTCAGAGGCTGAGCCGCTTGTTGGGTCTGGAGTCCGCCGATCTGATGCTTCTCGTAGATCGGCATAAAGACCTCCGAGCCCACGAGGGTCTCGATAAAGGATTCGGGGGGGATCTCACCCTCCTGGGCGGCGATCAGCTGGCGCTCGAGGTCGTTTTGGGGCGTGAAATCGTCTGGCATTTCAGCGGCTCTCGGTTGGATTTGGCCACAAAGACTGGGGGAGCCCTGGCAAATCTCAAGCCGCTCGGGGGCCCTCGCACTCGAACCCGGCCGGCGAGCCCGCATCTAAAGCTCATCGACTGCTGAGCGCCACGGGCTCCCCAAGCGACTCCAGGGGACCTCGGGCCCCGACCTGGAGGATGTCATGCTGATCAAGAGGCCCGACCCGATCGCCCCGTCCGAGATCACCCCAGAGCCGATCTGGCGGCGTCGCCGGGAGCTGCTCAAGGGCGCCGCCGCGGGCGCGGCCTATGTGGCGAGCGGTGGCCTCGCGCTCGCCTTCGCGCCTCCAGGCGCCGCGGCGACGGGCGAGATTCCCAATCGGGTGCCGAGCCCACTCAGCACCCGGGAGCCGCCAACAGCGCTCGCGGACATCACGAGCTACAACAACTTCTACGAGCTCGGGACCGATAAGGGAGATCCCAAGCGCAATGCCCATCTGCTGAAGCCTCGCCCCTGGACCCTGGCGGTGGAGGGGGCCTGCGAGGCCCCGGGGGAGATCGGAATCGAAGACATCCTCGGCACTTTCACTCAGGAGGACCGCATCTACCGGCTGCGTTGCGTGGAGGCCTGGGCCATGGTGGTGCCCTGGGTTGGCTTCCCCCTGGGGGATCTGCTCAAACGCTTTAAGCCCACCGCCAGCGCCAAGTACGTTGCCTTCGAGACCCTGTACGATCCTAAGCAGATGCCTGGCCAAAGACGCGCAGTGATTGATTGGCCGTATCGGGAGGGCCTGCGGATGGACGAGGCCATGCACCCCCTGACCATCCTGGCGACCGGCCTCTATGGTGCCCTGCTCCCGGGCCAGAACGGTGCCCCCCTGCGCCTGGTGGTGCCCTGGAAGTACGGCTTCAAGAGCATCAAATCGATCGTCCGCATCCGTTTCACCGAGGAGCAGCCGCCGACCGCCTGGAATCGGCTGCAGCCTCAGGAGTACGGCTTCTATGCCAATGTGAACCCGGAGGTGGACCATCCCCGCTGGAGCCAGAAGAAGCACCGGGTGATCGGCGAGGGGCTCCTGGCCCCCAAGCGTAAGACCCTGATGTTCAACGGCTACGCAGACCAGGTGGCACACCTGTATGCGGGCATGGACCTGACCCGCGACTTTTAGGCGCCGGCGCGGCGGTGACCAGGCGAAGGCGAGTCGGCCCCAAGGCAGGCGACACCAGGCCCATGCAGCCGATGCCAAGGCCCGGGACGGAACTGCTCCTTCGCCTGGGCAAGACCCTGGTCTTCCTGCTGTGCCTGGGCCCCCTGTCGATGCTGATCTGGCGGACCGCGAACAACGGCCTGGGGCCCAACCCAGTGGAGACGCTGGTCCATGTCACCGGGCTCTGGGCCCTGCGGTTTCTGTTGCTCACCCTCGCGATCACGCCCTTGCGGCGCTTGACCGGACTCCCCTGGCTCCTGCGCTTCAGGCGCGCGCTCGGACTCTTCGCCTTCTTCTACGCCGTGCTGCATTTCACCGCTTACGTGGTGCTCGATCGTGCCCTCGACTGGGAGGAGATCCTTCGTGACCTCAGCGAGCGCCCCTACGTCACCCTAGGCTTCTCCGCCCTGGTGCTGCTGGTGCCTTTGGCGATTACCTCGACGCGGGGCTGGATGCGGCGCCTCGGTCGCCGCTGGCAGCAGCTTCATCGGACGGTCTACGTCATCGCTATCCTGGCGGTGGCGCACTTCCTGTGGCTGGTCAAGGCCGACCTGCGGGAGCCCTTGCTCTACGCCGCGGTGCTGGCGGCTCTGCTCGCCCTACGGGTGCCCTGGGGGCGTCTGCTGCGGCGCCGCCGGGAGGCGGACGCGGTGCCTCATCCGGCGCGTCGTTGACGGGGCGGAAACACGCCCTGAAGGGTACACAGAAGCCCCCTCTAGTCCTTGATCCGTCAGCAATTATCGCGCACACTTCGGTAGGCGGTGACACGCTGGCGACGGATTCGCCCGCGGCGCCAGCGCGGCAGGAGCGCCGGGGCTCGCACGGCGTGGTCCCAGCGTCGGCTGGTCAGGTCGCCCCGGTTGATGTGCTTGCGTTGAGGTCCATTGAGGTCAAACACGATCGACGCCCACAGCTTCACCGCTCGATGTGCCAGGGAGGGGCAACCGCCCCTGGGGGCCTGCCTAGGGGCAGGGGGGTCCGTCGTTCCGGACCCGGGCTGTGGCGTCCAGGAAGGCGTGATCGATTGGCGGGGTGTGGGCCAATGACCCTTTGGCTGGAGCGGCTGCGGCCCAGCGATCTCCACATCATGCTGCCCCAGGTCCTGTTGACCCTGGATCAGATCCGGGACCAGGCCATGGAGCCTGAGCGGCGGTTGGCCACGTTGCGGGCCCTCAAAGACCAGGTCGAGGCCATTCAATCATCCCTGCCGGGTCCCCAGGACCGGCGCGCGGCTCGTGGAGCTTTCGCTACCTCCGTGCGTCCCCTGAGCCTGGAGCAGCGGCTCTCGCGCTCCTGGTGCGGTAACCTCCAGCGCTTGCTGATGGAGCTCGGGCAGCCCCGCTACGAGGGCAACGCCCGGTTCGCGGTGTATCGGGAATGGACCCTACGCCAGCTCCTTCGGGGACAGGGCCAGGCGATCGAGTACGGGCTGAGCGGGGAGCGGCCGGCGGTGCCTGGGCTCTGGAGGTCCGTTTACGACCTGTTCCTCTACCTGGATGGTCGCGACGAGCTCCAGGGCCCCAGCACCCCAGGGCGTTATCGCTTCAACCCCCTGACTGACTTCAAGCGGCTGTTCCTGCTCGGCGGCATCGGCGGCTACTCCGGCCGAGCCCTGATCCTCGAGGAGGTAGGGACCAGTCTGCGGGCCTGGGCGGAGGAGTCGGAGCTGCGCCGCGGCGAGTCCTTGTTCAGCGACAACCGTGCCCTGCGTGTCGACGTGGCCCGGGACGAGCCGCCCGACTGGGGTGGCCGCGACATGGGCAAGCCCTATACCGGCTGGCTGCTGGAGCCGCCGGCGACCATGATCCTTTACCTCGATTCCATCGAGCCCAAGGTGCGTCTTCAGACCGAGCGCGCCTGAGGGAAGTCTCCCCGGCCGGCCCAAGGGTCCCAGGTGGCATCCTCCCCGAGGTCATCCAGCCCGTGGTTGGGACCGGCCGCTTCGCCGGGCTAGCGCCCGGTGGTCGCCTGGTGGTGACTGGCACCGTCAACACCTGCACGGGTCTCAACGACTTCGAGGTTCTCCC
>JBLMWY010000014.1:0-5420 GCA_050257475.1 Bdellovibrio bacteriovorus | reverse complement strand
GGTCAGCCGTGGGCACCCGGGAGTTTCTTTGAGGAGTCAATCGTGGAAGAACGCAGTGTCGACGTGGCCATCATCGGATCCGGCACCGCCGGACTCAACGCCATGGGCCAGGTGCGCCGGGCGGGCAAGTCATTCGTCCTGATCAACGGCGGCGAGCCGGGGACCACCTGCGCCCGGGTGGGCTGCATGCCCTCCAAGGCCATGATCCAGGTGGCGGAGGACTATCACCGGCGCACCCATCTCGGGAAATACGGGATCGACGGCCACGAGGCCATGACCCTGGACGTGCCCGAGGCCCTGGAGCACGTCCAGGAGCTGCGCGACACCTTCGTCGACCGGGTGCTGGGCAACAGCACCGATGACATGCCCCCCGACCTCTTTATCCAGGACTACGCTCGGATCCTCGAGCCCACCCTGGTGGAGGTGGCCGGGCAGCGCATCCGCGCCGGGGCCATTGTCATCGCCACGGGCTCCAGGCCGCTGGTGCCCGAGGGCTGGCGGGTCTTCGGCGATCGGGTCATTACCACCGACGAAATCTTCGAGCTCGAGGACCTGCCGGCCTCCATGGCGGTGATCGGGCTGGGGACCATCGGGCTCGAGCTCGGTCAGAGCCTGTCGCGGCTCGGGGTCGCCATCACCGGCTTCGACCAGCAGGAGACCATCGCCGGGGCCCAGGATCCGGAGGTCGCCCAGAGCGCCATCGAGATCCTAGGCAGCGAGTTTCCCATCCACCTGGGTGTGAGCGCCGAGATCGCCGAGGAGCCGGATGGGCGGTTGCGGGTGAGTGCCGGCGAGCAGAGCGTGGTGGTGGATAAGGTCCTGTGCAGCATCGGGCGGGTGCCCAACGTCCAGGGCCTGGGGCTTGAGAACCTGGGGGTCCCCCTGGATGATCGGGGGCTTCCCCCGGTGGACCGCCACAGCATGCAGGTGGCCGATCTACCGGTCTTCATGGCCGGCGACGTGACCAGCTTCCGGCCGATCCTCCACGAGGCGGGCTACGAGGGCAAGATCGCCGGCTACAACGCCGCCCAGGGCGAGCGGGCCCGCTTCCGCCGCCCCACCGCGCTCTTCATCAACTTCTGCGACCCCAACATCTGTGCCGTCGGCACCCGCTGGAAGGACCTGGATCAGGAAACGACCGCCATCGGCAAGATCCGCTTCGCCCCGGTGGGCCGGGCCCTCATCATGGGCAAGAACAAGGGGGTGCTCCGGGTCTATGGAGACAAGGCCACGGGCCGTCTCCTGGGCGCCGAGATGATCGGACCCAAGGGCGAGAATCTGGCCCATCTCCTGTGCTGGTGCATCGAGCAGGACCTCACCGTGGGCCAGCTCCTGCGCATGCCCTTCTACCACCCGGTGATCGAGGAGGCCCTGCAGGCGGCCCTCTATGACCTCTACTCGAAGGTGGAGGCCAAAAACGGCGGCGGGCTCGTGGAGCTCGAGCGGCTGCCCGGGTGAGCGGGGCCCAGGCCGAGTGGGGTAGGCCCATGACCATCACCGATAAGCAACGGCGCTGGCTCAAGGCGCAAGCGCATCACAAGAAGCCCGTGGTGAGCGTGGGCCAGGCTGGGGTCACCGAGCGCCTGCTCGCCGAGCTGGAGGGGGCCCTGGCCCACCACGAGCTGCTCAAGGTCAAGGTCGCGGCGGGGGACCGGGGGCTGAGGGATGGAATGATCGCGCAGATGGTCGAGGCAACGAAGGCCGAGCTGGTCCACCGCATCGGGAACGTGGCGGTGCTTTACCGGGCCAACCCCAAGAAGCGGGCGCCTCTCAATTTGCCAGCGGATTGATTCCGAGGCGTCGCGTAGGGTGCATGCCCGTCAGGGCGATGCGCCGATTCCGCTGACCACCCCGACGCCGAAGTCTCCCGGCAGACGCCAAAACGACCGGCCGGTACCCTGGCTCCCAACAATTGGCGGAACCGCCATCGCGTTCCGCCCTATTCGTCGCGCAGCTCGAGCCGCCGCTCGATCCGGTCGATGCGCTCCTTCAGGCGGTCGATGGTTGCCTGTTGGCGGGCGATGTCCTCGGCGGTTCCAGCCTCGTCTCGGCGCACCCCCGCGAGGGCGGATTCGAGTCGGTTGATGCGGTGCTTCAGGTCGCCGAACTCCGTGTGCATCTCGGTTTGCAGGGTGGCGATCTGGTTTCGCAGCCCGCAAAACTGCCCAAGGATGACGTGCTCGATGTTGTCTGTCATGACTCGGTTACGGGTGCGTCGGGGCGCCGAACCCCGGTTGGCGGGGCTCTGGCCAAGAGTCCAAATCAAACGGCCGAGTCCGGTGATTCCGCCTGAGTCTCCGGAGACTCGACCTCCACCGTCTCTCGCAGAAAGCGGAAAAGCCTGCGCGGTGCCTCCGGCCGGCCCCGCTCCTGGTCCCGTTGGGCGGCCCGCACCAGGGCGCGGAGCTGCTGGCGGTCGGTGGCCGGGTGCTCGGCGATGAAGTCGCTCAGGGCCCCGTCCCCCTCCGCGATCAGACGCTCGCGCCAGCGCTCCAGATGGTGATGGCGGGCCGTGGCGTGACGCTCCCGCTCCTCGGCCTGGTCCACCAGGGCGTGGATGGCGTGCCCGTCCTCCCGCTCCAGCAGGTTCGCGATGCGCTTCCAGTGCCGGCCGCGGGCGCGGTGGTCCCTGATGCGGGGGGTCTCGTCGATGGCCGCCCAGGTGGCCTCGCTCAGATTCAGGCGCAGGAGCTCCGCCCGGGGCATAATCACCAGGCGCTCGGCCAGCGCCTGAAGCGCCTGCTTGTCGCGTTTGAGCTGGCTCTTGCTCGGCCCCCGGGCGGTCTCCTCCCGGTCCGGGTCAGTTGCGTCAGGCTCAATCGGGTCGTCTAGAGGGTCGATTGGAGGTGCTCCAGGATCAGTTGAGGGGCGCGACGGCCCAGATAGTCGTTGACGTCCAGCCGGTAGGCGAGCCGGATCTCCCCCTGGGCCAGATGGATGCGCTCACCCAGGTTGAAGCCGATGGCGTCCAGGAGGGGCCCGCGGGGCGGGCGGACCCGCAGCTTGAGGTGTCGGTCCCCCACCTGGCGCGCTGAGGTCACCTCGAAGGCCCCGTCGAACAGGGGCTCGGGGAAGCCCTTTCCCCAGGGTCCCCCCAGACGCAGCGTCTCGGCCGTCTCCAGGTTGAGCAGGGCCGCTGGCAGCTCCCCGTCCGACAGGAGCTCCCGCTCTTGCGGCAGGTCCCCGAGCTCGGCGCGCACCGCCTCGGCGAAGGCGGCGCGGAAGGTCGGCAGGGACTCCGCCCGCAGCGTGAGCCCGGCCGCCATGGCGTGGCCCCCGAAGCGTTCGATCAGTCCCGGGTGGCGGCGGTCGACCCCGTCGATGAGGTCCCGGATGTGCAGCCCCTCCACGGAGCGTGCCGAGCCCCGCAGCCGCCCGTCCCCGGCCTCGGCGAAGGCCACCACCGGGCGATGGTAGCGCTCCCGGATCCGGGCGGCGAGGATCCCGGAGACCCCCTGATGCCAGCCCCGGCCGAACAGGCAGAGTCCGGCCGGCAGCTCCTCGCCCCGGAAGGTCAGGCGCTCCACCAGGTACTCCGCCTGGGCGCGCATCCCCTCCTCGATCTCCCGGCGCTGGCGGTTGAGCTCATCGAGCCGAGTGGCCAGCTCCAGGGCCCGGGCCTGGTCCTCGGCGAGCAGGCACTCAACCCCGAGGGACATCTCCTCGAGGCGCCCCGCCGCGTTGAGCCGCGGGCCCGCAAAGAAGCCCAGGTCCATGGCCGTGGCCCGTGCCGGGTCCCGGCCTGCCACCTGGAGCAAGGCGCGGATCCCTGGGCGGCCGCGGCCGGCGCGGATGCGTCGCAGCCCCTGCTCCACCAGGATGCGGTTGTTACGGTCCAGGGTGACCACATCCGCGACCGTCCCCAGGGCCACCAGGTCCAGCAGGTCGGCCAGGTTGGGTTCGGGTCGGTGCCCGCGGAACCAGCCGCTCTCCCGCAAGGTCGCTCGAAGGGCGGCCAGCACATAGAAGACCACCCCGACCCCGGCCAGGTGCTTGCTTGGGAAGGGGCAGCCCGGTTGGTTGGGATTGACGATGGCGGCGGCGTCGGGGAGGGTCTCCCCGGCCAGGTGATGATCGGTCACCAGCACCGGGATGCCGAGGCGGTTCGCGTGCTCGACTCCGGCGAGGCTGGCGATGCCGTTGTCCACCGTGAGGATGAGGCCGGGTTTCGAGGGGACGGCGGCGTCCACCACGGGCGGGCTCAGGCCGTAGCCGTGTGCGAATCGGCTCGGTACCAGGTAGGAGACGGCCGTTGCCCCCAGGGCCCGCAGGCCGAGCACTGCCAGGGCGCTGCCGGTGGCCCCATCCGCGTCGTAGTCCCCCACCACCAGGATGGAGCGACCGGACCTCAGGGTATCGGCCAGCAGCGCCGCCGCGCCCTCCACGCCCGCCAGCTCGCGGTAGGGCAGCAGCCCACTGAGGCTCAGGTCTCCCTCCGTCGGGCGCTGGCCCCGTCGGCCGTAGAGCCGTTGCAGCAGCTCCTGGGGCGTGGTGGGCGGGACCTCCTGGGCCAGGCCCTCAGGCCGGTGGATACGCAGGGCCGCTGCCGCCATCAGTCGCGGTACTCCTCCGCCCGCCGGGCGTCTCCGCGCACCCGCTCCACGGGATAGCGCTGCTCGTTGATGGCGATCTTGCGATAGGCCGCGGCGATGGGGTCTATGCCCAGGCGCTCGCTCAATCGGATCAGGTAGATCAGGCAGTCCGCCAGCTCCTCCCCGACGTGCTGTCGCTTCTCCGGGTCCAGGTTGGCGCTCTGCTCTTCGGTGAGCCACTGGAAATGCTCGGTGAGCTCGCCCACCTCCCCGGCCAGGGCCATGACCAGGTTCTTCGGGGAATGAAACTGCTCCCAGTCCCGCTCTTGGGCGAAGCGCAGCAGGCGGGCGTTGAGGTCGTCCAGGCTGTCCATGGACCCTGGCCCGAGCTTAAGAATCGGCCAGGCGCTGGCGCGCCCGGGCAATGGCGGCCCGCACCTGATTGGGGGCCGTGCCGCCCAGGTGGTCACGGGCAGCCACCGAACCCGCGAGGCTGAGCACCCCGTAGACATCGGAATCGATCCGATCCGAAAAGCCCTGCAGCTCATCCAAGGTCAGGGCCGAGAGGTCGCGGCCCTCCCGTACCCCCAGGGCCACGGCCTTGCCCACGATCTCATGGGCGTCCCGAAACGGGACGCCCTTGCGCACCAGGTAGTCGGCGAGATCGGTGGCGGTGCTGAAGCCCTGGGCGGCGGCGGCGCGCATGCGCTCGCGGTTGCACCGCAGATTTCCCATCATCGCCGCGTAGACCTTGAGGCAACCCTTCAGGTTGTCCACGGTGTCGAAGAGCGGCTCCTTGTCTTCCTGATTGTCCTTGTTGTAGGCCAGTGGCTGCCCCTTCATCAGGGTCAGCAGCCCCATCAGGTGACCGAAGATGCGCCCGGCCTT
>JBLMWY010000013.1:0-10849 GCA_050257475.1 Bdellovibrio bacteriovorus | reverse complement strand
TATTGCAGGGCGGCGGGACGGAATTCGAATGTGTGCCTCAAATCGGGATAGGGGGCGGTCAGTTTCCCTGACCGCTCCCCTCCCACACCACCCGGCATGCGGGTCCGCACCGGGCGGTTCGAGAAGTTGAGGTCAGGAGACAGGAGTGTCGCGTGTCGCTCGTGAATCCGTCCGGGGGCTCCTGCCGGGGGACGGAGTCGCTCCTTGGAGACAGCCTCTGACGCCCCGGTACGCCCCGCTCCGGGAGCGGCTTCGCCACGAGCTCGCCGCGACGTAGCTGCTCGGCCTTCGCCACTTCCTGCACGAATAGCTTGACGGCGTGTCGGATACGCTCTGCATGTTGCCTCCGCCGGCTTCGGGTCTCTCGCCCCTTCGCCACTCCGGCAACACGCCCGCGCCTACGCCTACCGGGGACTGAGCGCCTTCGCTTCGCTCTCCTTGGCGCGCAGCGAGGGTCACGCTCGACCCCGAAAAGGAGTATTCAGCCCGTGAATGAGCGCGAGCGCCGCGAAGAAAAACAAATGTTAGGCGATTAGTGCCGAGACTCGGCCGGTGGGACCCGGATGCGACCTGACGGGGCCCTCGGCGCCAGGGATGTCGCCGTGGAGCCTACACGGATGTATTCATGGCGTGTCCCGGCGAGCCCTGCCCGAGCCAGCCCTCACAGCTCTGCTTCAACCCGAATCACCAATCGTTCAGTGCTGGCAGAGTGACCCCTGACCCATCCCTGTAGGATGAACGGTACGACTACCGTAATCCCATGAGAACTTTCCCGTTCTTCGCGGACCGACGGCCGAGTTTAAGTCCCTGGATCCAGATCGCGGCGCCAGGGCCAGGTGGCAGAAAAAATCAACCCAGCGTTGTGTCCAGGACCATCATGAGGGCGAACCCGGCCATCAATCCCAGGGTCGCGGGGGTCTGGTGACCGTTGCGGTGGGTCTCGGGAATCACCTCGTGGGAGACCACGAAGATCATGGCCCCGGCGGCGAGCCCCAGGCCGATGGGATAGGCTACCGCCAGACCGCTCCCGAGACCCACACCCAAGAGGGCGCCCGCCGGCTCCATCAGTCCGCTGGCCCCGGCCAGTATCACGGCCCGCCAGGGCGACAGGCCGATGGCGCGCAGGGCCATCGCCACTGCCAGACCCTCTGGGATGTCCTGGAGGGCGATGGCAGTGGTGAGAGGTACACCCACCCCCAGATCGCCCTGGGCGAAGGAGACGCCGATGGCCATCCCCTCGGGCAGGTTGTGCAGGGCAATGGCGAAGACGAAGAGCCAGAGGCGGCTGATCCGCTCGCAGCCGGCCCCGCAGGGACCACCGTGAACATGCTCATGGGGCGTGAACTGCTCGAGCCCCAGCATGAGCAGGACGCCCAGGGCCATGCCCGCCACCACGATGGCGCCCGCGAGGGCGGCGCTCCCGCTCAGGGACTCACCCGCCTCCAGCCCGGGCAGGATCAGGGAGAATGAGCTGGCCGCCAGCATCATGCCGGCGGCCAGCCCCAACATGCTGTCCTCCAGGCGCTGGTCGAGGCCCCGGAGGACGGCCCCCGGCAGGGCCCCGAGAGCGGTCGCCCCAAAGGCGACGAAGCCGCCCGTCAGGGCCAGGCGCACCGGGGCCTGGGCGCTGCCGGTCAGCACCTGCCAGGTGCTCGCCAGCAACAGCAGGAGCACGGACAGGGCGGCGAGCACGAGGCCCAGGGTGGTCCAGGGGTGGGAACGCGCCTGCAAGAGCCAGGCGCCCCGCAAGGTGGCGGCGGCTTGGGCTGGTGTCTCGGTGATGATCTCCATGGGGACTCTGCCTCCACCGTCGCGTTGGGCCTATCGGTCGCCTAACCCGCAGTGGTCAGGGTCAGGCGGGCGACCTGGAGGACCGCGACCGACGGTTCTCTCGGACGGGGTGGCCGACGCGGCCACCGCCGCATTCCAGTCTAATGGGCATCGCCGGGCTCATCCCCAGGTCCAGGCAGGTCCCGGGGCCCTGCTGACACCAACCGCAGATGGGTGCGCCCGGCTTTAGGGGCGACCCTAGGACCAGCACCTCGCCCAAGGTCAGACAAGCGCCTCGGCGAGCCGACCCAGGCCGCGCAGCACCAGATCCGGCACGACCTCGAAGGGCCGACCGATGGCGGGCGCCAGGTGCTCGGCATCCCCGCCGGTCAGCAGCAGACGGGGGGTGGCGCCCGCGGCCCTGGATGCGGACGGCTGGCCACACCCCTCGACCAGACGGTCATAGAGCCGGTCCGACAGGGCCCCGAGGGCCTGGATGCCGCCGGCGGCAACCGCCGTCCCAGTGTCCGTCGCCCAGGGCTCCGACCCATTGATGGGCGGCACGGGATTGAGGCCCATCGACCCGAGCCCCGTCCCCTGAAGCAAGGCCCGGCGCATCAACTCAATGCCGGGTAGGATGAGTCCACCCAGATGACGCCCGCCGTCGAGGAGCAGGTCATAGGTGACCGCGGTGCCCGCGTCCACGATCAGGGCGGGGCCATCCCAGTGGGCCCGGGCCGCAAGCAGCGCAAGCCAGCGGTCGACGCCAAGCCGGGAGGGGTCCTCGTAGGCGATCCGCAGCCCCAGGCAGGAGGCACGAACTGCCACCGGCTCCGGCTCCACACCCCAGAGGGCCCGCACCACCCGGACCACGGCGGCGCCGACCGCCGCGCCCCCCACATTGCTCAGCAACACCCGGCGGGGGGCCGCCAGGGACTCCCAAGCGACGATCAGGTCCAGAGGAACGCCCCCGCCATGAAGGACAGACCCTGAGTCTCCCAGGTCCGGCCCCTCCTGGACGACCCACCGCAGGCTGGTGTTGCCGATATCGAGCAGCAGGTTCAAGGGGCGGGGTCCTCCACCGAGCGCAGACTCACCTCCCCTGCATGGTAGCCCTGGACACCCTGCGCCGTGACCAGGAGCAGGGCCCCATCCGGGGCGATTCCCCCGTAGGTCCCCTCGATCACCCGCTCGCCCAGGTGCAGGCGTACCGGCTCACCGCGCAGCCCGTCAAAACGCCCCCAGTCGGCGAGGAAGGGCTCCATCCCTATCTGTCCATACCGCTCCAAGGTCTCGCACAGGGCGGCGATCAGACGTGCCGCGAGGGTGTTACGCCCGGGCAGACGGTCCCCCAGGATACCAGCCAGGTCGACCCAGGGCTGATCGATGTCCCGCCCCTGGTCCCCGGGCATGCGCAGATTGACCCCGAGGCCCGCCACCAGAAGGCTGGGGCCCTGCGCCTCCCCGGCCACCTCGAGCAGGAGGCCGCCCAGCTTGCGCCGCCGCCAAAGCAGATCGTTGGGCCACTTGAGGGTCAGATCCACCGCCCCCGCATCCCTGAGGACCTGGGCGGCGGCGACGCCTGCCGCCAGGCTCACCCCGCTGAGGGCGGCGGGGGCCAGGGGATAGCGCCAGAGGAGGGACAGATACAGGTTGCTGCCGAAGGGCGAGACCCAGGTCCGGCCCCGGCGACCGCGTCCGGCAGTCTGGCGCTCCGCCAGGCAGGCGGACCCGCAAGGGGCGCCGGCCTGGGCCTCGGCCATCAGACGGGCGTTGGTGGAGTCCACTTGATCATGAATCTCCAGGCGCGCCAGGGGCGGCGCATCCTGGGCCCTCAGGGCCTCCAGGATGCGTCCGGCATCGAGGAGCTCCAGGGGGGCGACAAGCCGGTAGCCGCGCCCGCGCGCCGATTCCACCGCGAGCCCCAGCCGCTCCCGCACCTTGGACATAAGCTTCCAGACCCCAGCGCGCGTGATCCCCAGCCTCGCCGCGATGGCCTCTCCAGAGTGGTAGCCCCCATCGGCAAGCAGGCGCACCAGCTCCATGGTGCGGTCCGAGTGGCGGTCCATGGGGCCCTCAGGCGGCTCCCGAGAGCCACGCGGAGCGCGCCCGCAGCACGCCTTCGGGGGCGGTCGCGCACAGGCGAAGCTCGCAAGTGTCCGCAACGGCCGGCAAGGGTCTGGCGGTCAGCTCCAGCAGCTCATCACGCCGAAACAGGTGCAGCCGCATCTCCATCCCCTCTTCCCCGCCGGAGAGCCCGCCCTGGGCCACAACGCGCTCGAGGCTCTCGGCCGTGACCCGCAACCCGTCGACGGCGATCACCGTATCCCCTGGGGCCAGGCCCGCCCGCTCACCCGCACCACCGGATAGCACATGCTGGATCACCGCCTCGGCGCTGCCGGGCTTGAGCCGCACGGCAAGGCTGAGATCCTGGCCTGCGCCCGGGCCCGAATCCCGACCGGTCACCTCGAAGTCCTCGACCCAACCGCCCAGATCTTTGGGGCCCTTGGCGGGCCTCATCCGCATCTCGACCCCAACGGTCGCCAAGAGGCCGTGAATATCCAGGTCCTCGGTGGAGTCCAGGGCCTGGGCGAAAAAGGCGTCCAGATCGAGCCCCGTCACCTCCGCGGCCAGACGCTCCACCCCACGCTCCTCGACACCGATCCCCGGGCGCCCATGGCGATCCCACAGGGCGCGCAGCACATCGTCGAGGGACCGGGTCCCCTGGGTGTCGCGCCGGATGATGAGGTCCAGGGCGAGCGCCACCAGGGCCCCCTTCGCGTAATAGCTTACGATGGCGTTGGGCGCGTTCTCGTCCGGTTTGTAGAACTTGGTCCAGGCATCGAAGCTCGACTCCGCGAGGGTCTGAACCCATCGGCCTGGAGTACGCATCACCCGAGTGATGGTCTCGGCCAGCAACTGGAGGTAAGCGGGGGTGTCGATCACCCCGGAGCGCATCAGGGCCAGCTCGTCGTAATAGGAGGTGATGCCCTCGAAGGCCCACAGCAGACGGGTGTGCACCTCCGAGTCGAGGCCACCCTGCATGAGCGCCCGGGGCCGGATGCGCTTGACGTGCCAGAGGTGAAAGTACTCGTGGCTGCAAAGGCCGAGGAAGCGCCGATAGCCCTCGGATGGCGCCCCTTGCCCGGTCCTCGGCAGGTCATCGCGGCTGCAGATCAGGCTCGCGGAGAAGCGATGCTCCAGGCCCCCGTAGCCGTCCCCAACCGCCGTGGTGAGGAACAGGTAGCGGTCAATGGGCAGCTCACCGAAAAGCGCCGCATGCTGCTCGCAGATCCGCTTCAGATCGGTGGCCAATCGGCCCCCATCGGCGCGGTGGCGGCCGCTGATGGCCATCGCGTGGGGTACGCCCCCGACCTCGAATCCCACCAGGTCGAAGCGCCCCATCTCCACGGGATGGTCGATCAGATCGAGGTAGTCCTCGGCCCTAAAGTCTCCAAAACCTTGGGGTGGCGCCCCCAGCGGCACCAGGCTGGTGGCCACGCGCCAGTCGGCGTAGGTCGCACCGTACGGCGGTGACAGCTCGACCTTGCAGGGCCGGTCATCGCGCCCATGCACCCGCAGGAACAGGCTGGATCCATTGAAGAAGGCGTGGTTGGTATCGAGATGGGCGGCCCGCACCGAGAGATCCCAGGCAAAGACCTGGTAGCGGACCCAGATTCCGCCGCTTGCCGCTGCGGCCGATCCCTCCAGCATCCATGTCTGCTTGTCGCCCTTGGTCAGCGTGAGGGGCCGACCCGAGGCGTCCGCGGCCGCGAGCCGGACCAGGTTGCGGGCGAAGTCGCGGATCATATAGCTGCCGGGGATCCAGGCCGGCAGAGAAAGGATCAGCGGGTCCGGCGGTGGAGACCCGATGTGCAGCTCCACCTCGAAGAGATGGGCCTCGGGGTTCGCCGGAATGACCCGATAGGTCAGGTCGAAGCGTCCGTCGTTGCGTGCTGCCATCTCGGATCCCTGGCGTTCACCACGGGAATGGATCGACACCCAATCGCGGTATTGGCGCGGCCGACCAAAAACGCAACGACACCCCGAGGGGTGTCGCGCGCCGCGTCCAGACCCCGAGCCGGGGGACGAGCCCCGGACTCGGAGGCTAGCCGGAACGGCTTACCAGCGCGGACCGCGGGAGGGGCGATCGCCGCGCGGCTTGGCCTGGTTGACCTTCATGTTACGGCCCTTCAGCGGGGTCTCGTTCAGGGCCTTGATTGCGGCATCGGCCTCCGAGTTATTGGGCATCTCCACGAAGCCGAAGCCCTTGGAGTCGCCGGTGAACTTGTCGGTGATCAGGTTCACGCTGGAGATCTCGCCATAGGCGGCAAAGGCGTCGCGCAGATCGTCTTGAGTCACGGAGTAGGCCAGGTTGCCAACATAGATATTCATCGTTCAGCAGTTCCATCAAAGTGCATTGAAGAGAGAGTGAGAACGGTCGAACGATCAATGCACAAATGGCTCGACAGTCTTTGCCCCCAACCGTTGGGGACTAAGTCGTTTTCCGATCGGGCGCCCGCTGACGCCGCGATCTCAGGCTCCGCCGGTGCGCGGCAACCGGTGCCCTAGGGCGCGGGGCGCGCGGCTCGGGTGCGCCCGAGCCCGTCCAGGCCCGCCAGACCCTACCGCTGGCGTGCGGGGCGCCCCCGGGACTGCCCGCTGGGAGCGGTCCTGTGGCGCTCGTGCCCCATTCGCACGTGCCTGACCCGGACGCGAGGTGGCAGGCCGGCCACTGGGACGCTGTCCCCGGCCGAAACCGCCGCGACCCCCCGGTCGATCCTCGTCCTCGGATCCACCGACCGGCGCCTCGGCGGAGGGCTCGAACCCAAGCACCGGCGTCAGTGGGAGGTCCCGCCGCAGCAGCCGCTCGATGCCCCTAAGAAGGCCCTGCTCGTCATGGCTCACCAGTGACAAGGCCGAGCCGCCGGCGCCGGCTCGGCCGGTGCGCCCGATGCGATGAACGTAATCCTCCGCCACGTTGGGCAGCTCGAAGTTCACCACTTGGGGGAGATTGACGATATCCAAACCCCGAGCGGCGATGTCGGTCGCCACCAACGCACGGACCTTCCCACGCTTGAATTCATCGAGGGCGCGGGTGCGGGCGGATTGGCTCTTGTTGCCATGAATCGCCGCGGCGCTGATGCCGTCGCGGACCAGGTGCTCCGCGAGCTTGTTGGCGCCGTGCTTGGTCCGGGTGAACACCAGCACCTGCTCCCAACCCCCGCGATGGATCAGGTGAGCCAGCAGGTCCCGCTTGCGCCCCTTGTCCACCGGGTGGGCGGATTGAACCACCGCCTCCGCGGCGGTGTTGCGCCGTGCCACCTCCACCAGCTTGGGCTTGTGTAGAAGGCCCTCAGCCAGATGCCGGATGTCGTCGGAATAGGTGGCGGAGAACAGCAGATTCTGGCGCCGCTCCGGCAGGAGCCGCAGAACCCGGCGGATGTCATGGATAAAGCCCATGTCCAGCATCCGATCCGCCTCATCCAATACCAGGATCTGCACCCGTGAGAGATCCACAGTCCGGCGAGCGGCATGATCGAGTAGCCGGCCGGGGGTCGCAATCAGGATGTCCACCCCATGATGGAGCCGGTCCACCTGGGGCTGCATCCCAACGCCGCCAAAGACGATCGCCGCGCGCAAGGGTAGGTGCACCCCATAAGCGTGCACCCGCTCGCCCACCTGAGCAGCAAGCTCGCGCGTTGGCGTCAGCACCAGGGCCCGCGGGTGACGCTGGGGGTGGCCCTGCCCGGCGAGGCGCTGAAGAATGGGAAGCACGAAGGCGGCGGTCTTGCCGGTTCCGGTCTGGGCTCCGGCGAGCAGGTCGTGTCCCGCCAGAATCTCCGGGATAGCCTGCGCCTGGATCGGGGTAGGCCGGCCGTAGCGCTGGGCGCTCACGGCGCGCAGCAGATCGGCGCTGAGGCCGAGTGAGTCGAAGGACATGAAGGCTCCGTGGGACAGTTCCAGGTGGCCCGCCCGGGGACTCCGGGTTCGGCCTGAGGCGAAGGATAGCGGGGTCGTTCGAGGTGCGCCTGGAAAGTCGAGGAGTCGAAGTCGAGGAGTCAGCCGCGAGACGGAAACCGAGTAACGAGCCGCGAGTCTAGCCATGACCGCAAGGAAAAGCCAGCGACTTTTTCCCGCAACCAGGGCAGCACCGGGGATCACCTACGGAAGTCTCAGCTCCGCCCCTAGCCGCCCAACGACCACTAGGCTTCGATGACGGGGCTGACGGCCGGCAATGGCAAGGGATCCAATCGGTGAGCTCAAAGGCCAGGGCCGTTCCCCGAAACGGATAGTTTCGCAGCTCCGCGTACCGCCTCATCCTCGCGGTAGAGCCCTGGCCTATTTCCCACCCGCTCAGGCTTCCACTGCTTGCAGATAGTTGGCCTTGAAGGCCTCCCGATCAGCCTTGACGCTCGGATCGTATCCCTGCTCCTGCATCTTTTGCTTCATCCAGCCAGGCAGCACGCCACGAACATAGACATTGCTGGGATTCTCCGGATCGACATAGCGCGTGTAGTCGCGCCCCCCGCCCGAAACGGGCTTGGCAGCAACGGCCGCACGCCGACGGCGTCCCTGAATGAGCGGCACAATCTCCTCAAGCTCATAGCCGTTGTTGAGGATTAGATCGCGGACTTGCTGCGCGACCTCGTGCTTGGCCTCCTGCCGCCTCACGGCCAAAGCACGCTGCAGCTCGGCCTTGCTGTGCTCGATCTCGTCGAGCTGCTGTTGGATCTCTTCCACACTAAGGTTGGCGAATTCCACGTTCGATACCTCCGAGCTTGGTCATTGGGCATTTGCGCCCGCATTAGGTGCGCCGCGCTCATAATGTAAGCGGTTTTCAATGGAAGTCAAGCGAGACAAACAAAGACCGCACTCTTCGGGTCATTCTACAGCCGTATTGAACTGAAGCCACGCCTGTTTCGACTTGCGCAGCACCCACGACTCGGCAGATGCTATTGCACCTCGCCCGCGAGCTACTTAGGATGGCCACTGCTGATGCGCAGCCGCGCACAGTGGCACCGGAACGGGCGCCCGAGGCGCGCCAAGAGCAGTTCCCTGCCCCCCGCCGTCCTCGGCGTCGAAGATCCCGTTAACCTGAGCCCGAGCAATCCCCCACAGGGTCTCGATGCGAATCGCTCTTCGCAGAGCGCGCCGGGCGTGCGTCAATCCTCGCGCGCGCAATCCACCCACAGGCACGGCTCATCTGATTCGCCCAGCCCCACGCTTACCCTGATCGGCTGACAGCAGACGGCGCAATCCTCCACGTAGCGCTGGTCACCGGCCGAGCAGTCGATCTGCAGCGCGAGCGCGCTGCCGCACCAAGGACATTGGGTCTCAAAGGATTCAATGGGATTCATCGTCAGATCCGCCTTGATTGAACCTAAAAACGGCAGTTGAGCCCCGTCGCGGGCCGTTCTCTGGCCGCGAGACGCACGAGACGGGAGCGACGAAGCGTCTACGACGGCGCGGGGAGCGCGGGCGGTTCGTGTAACTGGCGCCCCCCGAGGTATTTCACCAAGGCACGTGAGAGCACGACGCGCCAGCGTTGCAGGCGCGTTAACTGCTCCGCAGTTTGGCGCAGGGTCTTGAAGAACGCGGCGATGCCGCGGCAGGCTTCCTGGACCCAGTCGATTTCGGCGTGGGGGTGGCTGATGGTGATGCGGGTCTGTCCGCCATGGCGGGTCAGGCGGGCCGGGGCATGCAACAGCAGCGGGCGGCTGGTGATGGCCTCGGTGTGCTGGGTCGGATCGGCCAAGCGCACGAACAGACTCCACCAGTTGTAGATGAGCGCGGTGATGCGGGCCATGAAGCGGCAGCGCTTGAGGTCCTGGGTGGTGAAGCCACCCCAGCCCCAATGGTTCTTGAGCGCGTCGAAGGCGTTCTCGGCGTCGGCCCGGTCGCGATAGAGCTGGGCGATGGTGAGGATCTCATTGCCCAGCGAGGTCACCAGGACGGCGTATTCGTAGACGATCGCCGCGTCGCTCAGCTCGGCGAAGCTCAGGCGCAGTTGCTCGGGGTCGCCCTGGTCGACGAGGGCCACGTCGGCCCGGATCTGGCGGCGCAGTACCACCGCGCGGCGCGCGCGGCTCCAGCCCTGCAAGCGCAGGCTCGTCTCTGCCCCCTGCCAGCCCTGTCCGGCGTTGCTCCAGGATGCCCCGCGCATCAGTCGCTCGATCGTCTTCTTGACCCCTGTGGTCAGGCGCAACTTGAATAGAAAGGGGAGTCCTTCCTGCTCAGCCCGGGCCATGTTCGCCTCCGTGCCCCAGTCACGATCACCGCGCAACAGCACCGGCCAGTGCGCCCGCGGCAGACGCCCGAGCAGCTCCCACAGCCCTGGGGCGCTGTACTTGGAAGCGGTGCGGTTGCCGTCCTGAACCTCCACCTCCAGCACCAGACGCAAGTTGGCGAAGAGGTAGGTGTGGTAGCTGTGCGACGGCCGCCCAGGCTTATGCGGGTTGTAGCCCTTCACCGCGCCTTCCTGGTGGCCGTAGAGCGGCTTGACCGTGACGTCGGCGTCGAGGATCCAGGGCTCGGCGAGAATCGGCCCGACACAGAAGCCAAGGTGGTCCTGTAGCCACTTCACCCCCTCGTCCTCGTCGAGCTTGGCGAGGTTGCGTCTGACCGAATCCTCGCTGACCACCGTGCTCATCCCCAGCAACGGCGGATTGATCGCGTCGTTGCGCACCCCATTGATATGGGCATAGCGCTGGTGTCCGGCGAGAATCGACAGCACCGTCGTCCCCAGCACATCGCGCTTGCTCGGGGCATTGGGGCTGCGCAGATGCAGGGGGCAGTCCGACACCCACGGATCGAACAGTCCGCTGACCTGCAGAAACTCGGTGAAGAACGGCAGCTGCCCCAGCGGGGTCACCGCCGCCTGCGCATCCCACTCAACGTGAACGCGTCCGGCGAAGGTGTCCACGGCAACGGGACCGAGCACCGCCTCCAACGCTCTGCCTTCGCTCTCACCCACAGGGGGAACCGTCTGATTGGTCATAGGCGCCTCCATGCCCCGGTATTTCAGCCAGTTACGAGGCTGCGGGCAAGGTTAAACTGCCGCTTTTAGGTTGACCGG
>JBLMWY010000012.1:0-8321 GCA_050257475.1 Bdellovibrio bacteriovorus | reverse complement strand
CTCCGTTCTTGCCCTTCTTCGCCTTCCCACCTTTCTCGCCGTTCGACCGCCCTTCTCCGGCTTCGCCCTCGGCGGTCTCCGCGGCCGCGTGATATTTCCGCTTGATCTCCTCGATATCGACGGTGGGCTCCGGAAAGGCCATCTTGAGGGACTCCAGGGTCTCGACGACGATCCGAGAGATCGCCAGGTTGCGAAACCATTTGTGGTTGGAGGGAATCACGAACCAGGGGGCCTGCTCGATGCTGCACCTGCCCAGGGCGTCCTCGAAGGCCGCCGTGTAGGCATCCCAGAACGGACGCTCGGCGTAGTCACCGTCGCTGATCTTCCAGTGCCGAGCCGGGTCCTCGATGCGCTGTTTGAAACGGCGCAGCTGCTCGTCCGGGTCGATGTGAAGGTAGAACTTGAGGATGTGGGTCCCGTTCTCCCAGAGCGTCTTCTCGAAGTCGTTGATCTGCGCGTAGCGCCTGGACCACACCGACTCGGGCACAAGCTCATGAACCCGCACCACCAGCACGTCCTCATAGTGGGAGCGGTTGAAGATGGCCACCTCACCCTTGGCCGGTGCGTGCTGGTGGTAGCGCCAGAGGAAGTCGTGGGCCGCCTCCTCGTGGGAGGGCACCTTGAAACCAGTCACCTTGCAGCCTTGAGGGTTCATCGCCCCCAGCACGTGGTTGATGGTCCCGTCCTTGCCCGCCGCATCCCGCCCCTGCAGAACGATCAGCAGGGAACGCTTGCCCTCCGCGTACAGGAGGTACTGGAGGTCCCGCAGCCGCTGGCTGTAGGCCTCGATCTCCGACAGGGCGCTCTCATGGGACTCGTGCTTGTCCTTAAAGCCCGCGTCCACCTTCGCCAAGTCGACCTTCCTGCCTGGATCGACGCGGAACATCTCGCAGTAATTCATCGCGCTAATCCCTCCATCTCGGGAGAACGAGGTATCTCAGCCCCCAGAATCCAGCAGCACCCGACACCCATTGCCTCCGTCACATTCGTTGGGGCCTGCGGGGCGCTTGCCCGCCCAACCGCCTTGTTGAGCGCGCTCTTGGGTTTTTTGCGCTGAGACGACGCGGGTCCAAGAGAACGATGACGCAGTAGGTGGAGGGGCAACGGGCTTCGGTTATTTTAGGCAACTTGGCGCCCGCCGCCTCCGGTAAGCCTGCCGTAAGGTTCCGGACGCCCGACCCTGCGGGCGGCAGCCGGCCCAGAGTGGGATATCATGCCCATTCGGCCCGGAGAGCGGGCGCCGGGCCTGCGAAGTCCAGGTCGATCCCTTCATGGACCAGACCGATCAGACAGCCGCCGCGGCCACCATCATCCTCGAGGGCCGCATCACCGCTTACACCGCTGGGCCCCAGTGGCAGTCGGCGCTCGATACGCTCGCCCGCAACCCTGACCGAGCCGTCGTGGTGGACGCCTCCCGTCTCAGCTATGTCGACGACGCCGGCATTGCCATGCTGTTCGACCTGAGGCACAGGCAGAGGCCGCCTGGCGCTGAGGTTCGGATTCAGGGCCTGGCACCGAATCTCGCCGCCTTGATCCCGGATTACGATGCCCAGGGGCTTGACGCCGCGGCTCCACACCGCCCGGAGCTTGGGGTCGTGGAGCACGTGGGACGTGTGGCGTCGCAGCAGATCGCCTATCTGAAGCGGATGGCGGATTTTCTCGGGGACTGCGGCGTCGCGCTCGTCCAGGCGCTCACCCGTCGAGGGCTGGTTCGCTGGGGCGAGGTCTTGGCGGTCGCCACCGAGGCGGGGGCCAATGCGGTCCCCATCGTCACCCTCATTGGCTTCCTGATGGGGGTGATCATCGCCTTCGAGATCGGACTGGTGGCCCGCCAATTCGGCGCCGTGATCTTCGTGGTCGATGGGGTCGGTGTGGCCATGCTGCGTGAGCTCGGCGCGCTCATGACCGCCATCGTGTTCGCGGGACGCACCGGCGCCGCCTTCGCCGCCCAGATCGGCACCCAGAAGGTGAATGAGGAGGTCAACGCCATCCTGACCTTCGGGCTGGAGCCCCTGCACTTCCTGGTGCTCCCGCGGCTGCTCGCGTCTCTCCTGGTGATGCCCCTGCTCACCGTGATCGCGGACCTGGTGGGTCTCTTCGGCGGGGCCCTGGTGCTTACCGGATTCGGAATCAGCTTCACCCAATTCTATGTCCACCTGCTCGGTGCCGTGGATCCCGGGGACTTCCTGTTCGGCATCTTCAAGGCCGCGGTCTTCGGCTTCGCCATCGCCGCCATCGGTTGCGAGCGAGGACTCAGCACGGGGGCGGGTGCCACCTCGGTGGGGCTCTCCACCACCAGCGCCGTGGTGACCAGCATTGTCTGGATCGTCGTGCTCGACGGGATCTTCACCGTGCTCGCGGGGGGCTAGGCGGTCATCATGGCGCCCCAGACCCGGCCCGGCCAGGCCGTGCTACCCCAGCCAGCCGACCCACGACCGGCGGTCAGCGTGCACAACCTGCGGATGGGTTACGGCGCCAAGGTACTGCTGGAAGATGCCTCGTTCGAGGTCAACCGGGGCGAGATCCTGGTGATCCTGGGGGGGTCTGGCTGCGGCAAGTCGAGCCTCATGAAGAACATCATCGGACTCTACGAGCCCATGGCGGGGGACATCCTGATCGACGGGGAGAGCATCGTCACCGCCAGCCCGGCGCAGAGGTCGGCGCTCCAGCGCAAGCTCGGCATCATGTACCAGAGCGGGGCCCTGTTCGGCTCGCTCACGGTGCTCGAGAACGTGCGGTTTCCACTCGATGAGTTCACGGACCTGGGGCTCGAGGCGAAGAACCTCACCGCGCGGCTCCTCCTGCGCCAGGTGGAGATGGGGCACGCGGAGTCGCTGATGCCCGGAGAGCTCTCCGGCGGCATGCAGAAGCGCGCCGGGATCGCCCGCGCCATGGCCCTGGGGGCGGATATCTTGATGCTGGACGAGCCCTCGGCGGGGCTCGATCCCATCACCGCAGCCAACCTGGACCGGACCATCCTAGGCCTGCGCAAGAACCTGGGCTTCACCTTCGTGGTGGTCACCCACGAGCTCCAGAGCATCTTCACCATCGCCGATCGCTGCGTCATGCTCGACCCGGTGAGCCGCAGCATCATCGCCGAGGGGGACCCCCGAGCCCTGCGCGATCAGAGCGCCGACCCCCGGGTTCGGCAGTTCTTCAACCGCACCCCCGACAAGCCCCAGCAGGGGGGAGGGCACTGAGCGTGGAGAAGGAGCACCGCTATTTCCGGTTGGGGCTCTTCGTCATCCTGACCGTCGCCACCCTGCTCGCGGTCCTGTTCATCTTGGGCGGGCGCTCGCTCTTCCAGCCCACCCTGATCATCGAGACCTACTTCAATGAGTCCGTGGCCGGTCTCGATATCGGATCGCCGGTTAAGTACAGGGGCATACCTTTGGGAGCGGTCTCGCAGATTGTCACCTCGTCCGCACTCTACGAGGGCGACGTCCCCGTGGGGGAGCGCAAGGCCTATATCGTCGTGCGCATGCGGGTCACCACGGAGCAGGTCCAGATCGAGCAGCTCAAGCGGGAGATCCCGGAATACGTCAAGCGCGGGTTGCGGGCCCAGACCCGGATTGCCGGCGTCACGGGTCAACTGTTCATCTCGCTCGATGACCTAGGGCCGAAGGTCCCTCCGGAGCTCCCGTTCGACTGGAAACCCGAGTATACGTACATACCCTCCGCGCCCAGCTTGACCAGCGAGATCGTCGCGAATGCCCAGCAGTTCCTCGCGAGTCTCAATGCGGCGAACATCGATGCCATCGCCAAGAACCTGAATACGCTGGTAGAGACCCTGAACCGCAAGGCGGATGCGGTGGGGGTGGAAGACCTCTCCAAGGAGGCCCTCGCCCTTCTCACGGATGCCCGCGCCACGGTGAACCGGGTGGATCGGATCATCGCCGAGGCCCCCTTGGCTGAGACGCTCGATCGCCTGGATACAGCCTCCAAGCATCTGGATGACCTGTTGGCGGACCCGGGGCTCAAAAAGACGGTGGACAAGCTGGCCAATGCCTCGGCGCGGATCGATAAGCTGCTCGCGGACCCCGGACTCAAAGGAACCGTGGACAACGCCGCGGCGTTTTCGGCAAGCCTGCGCGACCTGGTGGAGGGCGACGGCCTAGAGCGCACCATCAAGGGACTCGACCAGACGATCCAGCGCATCGACGCCCTGGTGGGTGACAACCAGTACGACGTCCGCGTGATCGTTCAGGACCTGCGCGCCACCGCAGACAACCTGCGCTCCCTCTCGGAGACCGCCAAGCGCTATCCAGCGGGGATCTTCATCGGCGGTCCACCGGCGCGGACAGAGCTCCCCTGGAAGGGCACCAAATGACAGCGCGACGCCTCCTGACCGCCACCTCCGTTGCCTTGGTCCTCGCCGCTTGCGCCATTGGCAAGCCGATCCCCCAGGCCACCACCTACGGCATCGAGCCTCCGCCCCCGGCGCTCGCCCTGACGCGGGGGCAGGAGACCTTGCGCATGGGCCGGGTCCGCGTCGCGCCTGCGTTCGCCGGGAGATCCCTGATCCTACGGGTCGACTCGGTGCGTTACGAGACCGACTTCTATCATGCCTTCCTCGCCGAGCCCGCGGACCTGCTAGGGGCCGCCATGGCCGACTGGCTGGAGCGCGCCGGCCCCTTCCGCACCGTGTCCCAACCAGGGACCAGAACACCAGCGTCCTTCGCCCTGGAGGCCACGGTCACCGAGCTCTATGGCGACTTCCGACCCGGCCTACCGCCCACCGCCGTGATGACCGTCCAGTTCGCCCTGGTCGACCTCACCGGGGTGTCCCTTAAGGTCCTGCTCGAGCAACGGATCGGCCGGCGCGTCGCCCTGCGGGAGGCCACTCCCGAGAAGCTGGTGCGCGGCTACGGGGTCGCCCTTGGTGGGATCCTAGAGGAGCTCGCCCCGAAGCTCGTGGGGGCCGCTCGGTAGCACCTTCGTCCATTACGTCCTCTCTCGAGACCTGGCTCCGCCTCGGCGTCGGGCACGCTATGTCGGGCGTGGCGCTCGACGACGTATACTTACGGTCGCTGTTTTATTACGTTTCGCGTCCGGGCGACGGATCGCCCGAGGTTTCAGGTACCCCGGTGCTTGAGAATGGCAGACCGTCCATAACGCGTACCGGCCGTTTTTGTTTCTCAAGCACCCTTCCAATCGACATCACCAACAGAGGAGGCGAGCTCAATGCATAGAATCTTTCTTGCGGCCCTGGCCGCGGCAGCCCTTTTGCCTCTGCAGTCCCGCGCCGTCCCTAACGTAGAGGATTTCGACCTCCGCTCGGCGGGGGATCTCGTGGAGCTTTGCGCGGTGCCCGACACCGACCCGATGGTCGAGACCGCGCGCGGCTTCTGTTACGGATTTCTCAGCGGGGTCAATCACTACCATCGTGCCGTCAATGCCGGGCCGAAGGGCAAGCCCCTTTACTGCCTGCCCGAATCGGGACTTAACCGCGCCGATGCCGCCAGGATGTACGTCGATTGGAGCCGGAAGAATCCGCA
This sequence comes from Bdellovibrio bacteriovorus, assembly GCA_050257475.1. Lineage (GTDB taxonomy): Bacteria > Pseudomonadota > Gammaproteobacteria > Chromatiales > Chromatiaceae > Thiodictyon. The sequence continues at coordinate 2,823 of JBLMWY010000012.1, read as the reverse complement.
GCACATGAAGGAGGCGCCGGTCGACAACTTGATGCGCTTCGCGGTGGCGACTTGGCCTTGCAAGCAGGCCAAGCGCTGAAGCACGAGCCCCTATTGGCGCCTTATCTAGAGACGTAAGTGTTCAGAGGACAACCCGATGCCTAACCTCACCCTCCCGATTGCCCTGGCCGCCGTCCTCACCCTGTCCGGCTGTGCGGGCATGTCCGACACCCAGCGCCGCACGACGACAGGTGCCGGCGCGGGCGCCGCGACCGGCGCCCTGATTGGCTCCTTCAGCGCCAATGCGGGTAAGGGCGCGCTCATCGGCGCCGGTGTCGGCGCGCTGGGCGGCTACCTCTACGACCAGAACCAGAAGAGCCAAGGGCGTTGACGCGGGCAGGCCGGCGCACTTGCGGTCCGAATGCGCCCGATGCAGCGCTCACGCGGCGATGGATGGTCTTGCGCAAGATTCGGAGTGATCCGTAGCAACGCCCGGTTTGGAAGGTGCTCGACCCAGCCAAGCCCGTGCCGGTCGAGACTGGACACACGCGAGCGGGGAGTCCGCCCTCAGGCAGCCTGAATATGCTCCGCACCCTGACCTCAACCCGAGGAATCTCAATGCGCCGGATGCTCCCCTCGTCGATCGTCGCCCTCCTAGGCGCCGTGCTGCTTGCGGGCTGCGCCACGAGCGGGCGCCCGTTGATGCCAACCCCCACCCTCTACCAGCTCCCCGGGGGCCAGCCGGTCTTCGAGGTCCCAGAGGGTAAGCGGCCGAGTCCGGACCTCGACCTGCTATTCATCACCAACCGGGCCACCCTGAACGAGGCGGAGAAGGAGGCCCAGGCGGACGCCACCACCCCGCTGCCCTACGGTCAGGAACGTGCACGCCGCCTCGCCTTCGGCTCCGCCCAGGTCCGGGTGGGACCAGGCATCACCTGGGAGGAACTCAAGCGCCAGAGCCAGCTCGGTGAGCGCACCCGCCCCGTGGAGCTGGAGCTCGGGAAGGTTCGGGAGCTGGGCGCCTTCCCCACGGAGCCCTATCAGCTCAAACGGCTCCCCGACGGCTACATTCAGCGCGACCTGGAGGAGCTCAAACGCCACGACCAAGCGCGGGACCGTCTGATGGGCGAGATTCAGCAGCGGCTCCAGGCGGCGCCCAAGAAGGAGGTCATGCTTTACGTACACGGCTTCAACGAGACCTTCGCCACCGCCGCCTATACCGCCGCGGAGCTTTGCCACTTTCTCGGCCGCGAGCAGGTGTGCGGATTCTTCACCTGGCCCGCGTCGACCACCGGCAACTTCCTGATCTCCTACACCACCACCACCGAGTCCGCGGACTTCGCGGTGGAGCATCTCAAGAAGACGCTGCGCATGATCGCCGCCACCCCCGGCGTCGAGGGACTGCAGCTCCTCGCCCACAGCCGTGGCACCGCTGTCATGCTGCGGGCGGTGCGGGAGCTGGCCCTGGAGGCAATCTCGGCCGGCAAGGAACCCATGGAGCTTTACAAGATCGATAATCTGGTGCTGCTCTCCCCGGACATCGACGTGGACGTCGCGGCCCAACTGGTCACGGGCTTCCTCTCCGACCCGGACCTGGTCACGGTCTGGCCCGAGGGGCGACTGCCCCGCATCCTCAAGGGTCGGCTGACCATCTACGCATCCCCCGAGGACCGGGCCCTGCGCGTCTCCCAGATCCTGTTCCGCAGCCGCAACCGGGTGGGGCAGCTCCGCCCCGAGGACATCTCACCGCGGGCCCAGCGCTATTTCGAGACCCTTGGGCGGGTAGACCTGCTCTCCTACCAGGGCAAACGCACCGACCTCTTCGGGCACTCCTACTTCACCACCAACCCCATGGTGAGCTCGGACCTGGTGGAGCTGATCCGCTACGGCAAGAAACCCGGCGAGCCCGGGCGCGACTACTTGATCAAGACGGGACTGGTGACCTGGAAATTTCCACCGCAGCCCTAGACCAACCCCGGGTTGCCGCCACGGCGCCCCGGGGAGTCCGGGACGCCCAAGGGCCGGCCCAGATCTGGGTGGCTCAGGGGCTGAGGTCGCTGGGCTGATTCAGCAGGTCCTGGATCACGCGCCGGTAGACGCGCACCAAGGCCTGGGGATCCAGCGCCGGGTTACGGACGGCACGGATCTGGAGTCCCTCGAAGAGCGCCGCGATGGCCTCGGCCAAGGCGGCCGCCATGCCATCACCCTCCGCATGACCCGCCGACCGGCGCACGCCGTGGATCATCTCCGTTAAACCCGCCAGGCTGCGGGCGTCCGCGGAGCGCACGCTCGCCGCGACGCTCGGGTTGCGGGCTGCCTCGGCCACGATCTCCAGACGCAGGGCCGCCACCTGCGGATCCAGGTGCCGCACCACCTCCTCGGCTACCCGCCCGAGCATCGCCCCCTCGACGTCGCGCGCGGAGCGTAGCTCCGCCGTGAGGGTCTGCACGCGCGCCAGGTCCTGCTCCACGATCGCCGCGATGATCGCCTCTTTGTTTTCGAAGTAGTGATAAATGTGGCCTGGGCTCATGCCGGCGGCCCGCGAGATCTGCGCGATGCTGGCCCCATGAAACCCGTCCCGGCGGAAGCAGTCCGCCGCCGCGGCGAGGATCTGTGCACGCCGCGTCTCGGAACGGGGCCGGCCCGCCTGGGGTCTGGCTGGGCTGGAGGCCGGGGCCGGCGCGGGGCTCGGGGAGGGTGGCGCGGAGGGCGCGGTCTCTGGGGTGGGGGGCATGCGCGGTCTCGTCTTATTGCACTGCAGCAAAAGATAACATAGAATGAGCGCTCATTCTAGAATGATCATTCTAGACGCCGAATCGCCCCTGCCGCCCTGTCGCGGTGGCG
>JBLMWY010000011.1:0-4503 GCA_050257475.1 Bdellovibrio bacteriovorus | reverse complement strand
CGACTTCCCGAGCAACGGCTACAAGGGCGACTACGTCTGGGACATCGCCGCCACCCTGCATCGGGAGCATGGGGACGACTACCGGGTCGACGCGGCATCGGTCTTCGCGGCTGTCCCGCCGGACCAGCGGGAGGGCGAGGCTGACGGGGACAAGGAGGCCCACATCGATGCCCTGATCGCGGCGGCCAAGCGGCTGCTGGGGGACAACCGCTACCGCTACTGCTTCGAGCTCGGGCTCAATACCATCCTGGACGACATCCGCGAGGACCTCGGCCAGTTCGGCGTCCACTACCAGGAGTGGTACTCGGAGCGCTCCCTGGCGGAGTCGGGCGCCGTGAACAAGGCCATCGAGCGCCTGAGGGACGCGGGGCAGGTCTACGAGCAGGCGGGCGCCCTGTGGTTTCGCAGCAGCGCCTTCGGCGACGAGAAGGACCGGGTGCTGGAGCGGGAGAACGGCCAGACCACCTATTTCGCCTCCGACATCGCCTATCACCTGGACAAGCTGGAGCGGGGCTTCGATCGGGTGATCGACGTCTGGGGGGCGGATCACCATGGTTACGTCCCGCGCGTGAAGGCGGCCCTCGCGGCTCTCGGGGACGACCCCGCCCGGCTCGACGTGCTGTTGGTGCAGTTCGCTATCCTGTATCGGGGCGGGGAGCGGGCCCAGATGTCCACCCGCTCGGGCGAGTTCGTGACCCTGCGGCAACTGCGCAAGGAGGTGGGGCGTGACGCCGCCCGATTCTTCTACGTGATGCGCCGCTGCGAGCAGCATCTGGACTTCGACCTGGATCTCGCCAAGTCCCAGTCGGCGGACAACCCCGTCTACTACTGCCAATATGCCCATGCCCGGGTGAGTAGCGTCCTGCGCCAGGCGGCGGATCGGGGGCTGGTGGTGGATCCCAGCCCGGGGGTCTCCAACCTGGAGCGCTTGACGGAGGACCAGGAGCGGGCCCTGCTGCGGACCCTGTCTCGCTACCCGGAGGTGGTGGAAGGCGCGGCTCTGAGCCATGAGCCCCATCAGCTCACCCACTATCTGCGGGAGCTGGCCAATGAGCTGCACAGTTACTACAACGCCCACCAGTTCCTGGTGGCGGACGAGGGCCTGCGGGATGGCAGGATCAAGCTGATCCTGGCGGTGCGCCAGGTCTTGCGCAATGGTCTCGGTCTGGTGGGCGTGTCCGCCCCGGAGGCAATGTAGCGATGGCGAAGGACATGCGCGGGGCGAGCGGGTCCCGGGTGGCGCCGCGGCGCAATCGGCCCCGCTCCTGCGTCTGGTCGTTTCTGGTGGGGGCCCTCTTCGGCGGTTTCGGGGTGGGGCTCTATTGGATGCTGGAGTCCCCTGGCCAGGTTCCGGCCCCGGTGGCCGCCCTCCCCAAGGCAGAGCGGCCGGCGCCACTGCCGCCGAGCTTCCAGTTCCAAAGCCTACTGAAAGATACGGTGGTGGACACCAGCCTCGGCAAGCCGCTGCCGCCGCCGGCGCCACGTCCCGAGCCTCCGCCGCCGGATCCGGCGCTCCAGCCGCCAGGCATGGCATCCACCGTTCCCGACGGCACACAGACCGCGCGGCCGGCTCCCCCGGGGTCCTATCTGCTCCAGGTGGGGTCCTTCAAACGCGCCGCGGATGCGGAGCGCGTGAAGGCGGAGCTGGCGTTGCTCGGAATCTCGACCCGGGTCGAGTCGGTGACCATGAGCTCCGGCGAGGTCTATCACCGGGTGCGCACGGGCCCCTACCAGGGCAAGCAGGCCCTGGAGGATGCGCGCAAGACCCTCAAGCGCCACGGCAAGGACACCATGGCCGTGAAGGTGCAGTAGTACAGGCTCTTGGGTCGGAGTGGCTTTCCCGCCCGGCCCGCCCGAGGGGCCGGCGTCGGGGGGATTGGGTGTCACAGGTCGCCGCTGGCCCCGGCCTCCATGATTTCCCGGATGCTGTCCCTGACCTTGGTGGCGTTGGCGAGGAGCTCGGGCGACAGATTGGCAATCGCGATCACTCGATCCAGGTCCATACTGACCAGCCAGGGCTGGCCCTCCTGGTCCTCGATCAGGGTGATGCGGCAGGGCAGATAGGCCGCGAAATCGAGGCTCTGGGCCAGCATGGCATGGGCGATTCGGGCGTCGCAGAATTGGAAGATCTCCACCCTTTTGCTTTGCACGCCCATGGCCTCCAGCTCCTTGTACAGCGGCTGATGGGCGACGAGCTTGAAGTTCAGGACATTGGCCCGGAGCTTCATGGATTCCACGGCGTCGTCCATGGAGACCCCATCCTGCAGCGGGAGCTTGATCACCGTATCCGCCAGGCTCATGCCTTCTGCCCTAGCCCCGGCCGGGCCGAGCAGCAGGCTGAGTAGGACGGCGAAGAGTGCCCAAGTGTGGGTGATACGCGACATCGTCGTTGTCTCCTCTCTAAGGATGGTTGGGGGCCTTTGCCCGACCCCCGAGGTTGTAGCGGGCCGAGGGTGCAACACGACTGCCCCCTGAGCGACGCGGATTGTGACGCCTCGGGGGCCCCGCGCCAATTGGCAATCGCCGGCGGGTGGATTGAGGTTTTCGGGGGTCGGCGGCTCGTGCCGCCACGGGGGCTGCTCGGCTTGCCATGGTTTCCGCGAACGGCCGGGTCCCGAGCCAACCAGGACCCCAGCCAGGAAGAGCCCGGGCCCCCGAGCGCCAGAGCCAAGAGAGAGTTGCGGATGCATGACCCGGCCCACCAGTGTCTGCTCGACCGGCTGAGACGCCTGGGCTCCGCGGCCGTCGCCTTCTCGGGCGGCGCCGACAGCGGGCTCCTCCTGGCGCTGACCCGCGACGCCTGCAAGGGGCGGGTGCTGGCCCTGACATCCGTCGCTCCCTACATGGCGCGGCAGGAGATCTCCGAGGCCGTGGCCTTCACGACCGGGCTGGGTGTGCGCCACGAGCTGATCGAGCTCCCTATGCCCCAGTCCATGGAGGACAACCCACCGGATCGCTGCTACCTCTGCAAGCGCGCCCTGTACGAGCAGATCACCGCTGCCGCCGTGCGGCTGGGGTTCACAGCGGTCCTGGACGGGACCAATCTGGACGATCTCAAGGACTACCGGCCCGGTCTGCGAGCCGTCCGCGAGCTTGGCATCCTGACGCCCTTGCTGGATTGCTTAGTCGCCAAGGCGGACGTTCGCCGCATCTCTCACGCCCTGGGGCTGAGCAGTTGGCGCAAGCCGACCAACGCCTGCCTGCTCACGCGGCTGCCCTTTGGGCAGCGGGTCAGCATGCCCACCCTGCAGCGCATCGAGGAGGCCGAGCGCGTGCTGCTGGCGGAGGGGTTCGACTGGGTCCGGGTACGCCTGCACGGAACCCTGGCCCGGATCGAGGTGGCCCGGGATCAGCGGGGGCGTCTGCTGGAACAGTCCGATGCCGTGGTGTCGGCCCTCAAGGCCCTCGGCTTCCACCACGTGACCCTGGATCTGGAGGGTTACCGCTTGGGCAGCATGAACGAGCCCTTGGTGTGAGGCGGTCACCCGAGCCCGGAGCGGTGCGCGGTCAGTCCAGGCGGTAGTGTTTCTCTACCCCTTCGTGGATCTCCCAGGTGCAGGCAAGACCCGCGGGGAAGCGGATCAGGTCACCGCGGCTGAACGCCATCGGCTGGCCTCCCTCCGGGGTCACGGTGAATCGCCCCCGCAGGACGTAGCAGGTCTCGGTCTTGGCGTAACGCCAGGGAAAGACCCCGGGTTCCCGTCGCCAGACGGGCCAGCCCTCGACCCCCAGCACCTCCAGCTTGGCGGGGGAGGGCTTGTGCTCCACGAGGATGTCGTTGTCGGTCAAGGTCGTCTCCGAGATCGGGATGCATGCGCCGACCCCGAAACATGGGGCCCGCCGCCCGGCTTGTCCATGCCCCGCGTCCCCGGATTCGCGAACTGGACCTTGAGTGATTGATCCCGGTGATCGAAACTTGGTGACCATGACTGAGCGACTCGATGGTCTCGCGACGCGTCTCGGCGAGCGGCTGGTCGCCCGGGGTTGGCGCCTCGCCACGGCCGAATCCTGCACCGGGGGCTGGATCGCCAAGGTGGCGACGGATATCCCCGGAAGCAGCGGCTGGTTCGACCGGGGTTTCGTCTCCTACAGCAACGGGGCCAAACAGGACATGCTGGGGGTCCGCCCCGAGACCCTGGAGGCCCAAGGGGCGGTCAGTGAGGCCACGGTGATGGAGATGGCGGCGGGGGCCATCGCGCGCAGCGGTGCCCAGGTGGCCGTTGCGGTGAGCGGCATCGCGGGTCCCGCCGGAGGCAGCCCCGACAAGCCGGTGGGCACCGTGTGCTTCGCCTGGGCCCTACCCGGACACCCGATCCAGGCCCGGCGGCTTCAATTCGCCGGCCACCGTGACGAGGTTCGCCATCAGGCGGTGCGGGTCGCCTTAGAGCTGCTGCTGGAGCACCTCGACTGAACGCCGGGCCGGAGCGCTGGTTCCTCGCCCTGTGGCCGGACCCCGAGGTCCGACAGGCCATCATGGCGGGCAGCCGCGGGTTGATCCCGAGC
>JBLMWY010000010.1:0-8435 GCA_050257475.1 Bdellovibrio bacteriovorus | reverse complement strand
CCGGCCCTGCTGTCCGATCATATCGCCTGGGACCCCGGTGCGGCCGAGGTGGCACACCGCCTCTCGGGCCATCTCGATGCCCCCCTGGTGTTGAGCGGATACTCGCGTCTCGTAATCGACTGCAACCGACCACTCGAGAGCCCAGAATCGATCGCTGAATTGAGCGCCGGGGTGCCAATTCCGGGCAACCGCGAGCTTGGGTCCGAGGAGCGCCGGGGCCGGGTCGAGGGGCTCTTCCGGCCCTACCACGAGGCCATCGACCGGCTGCTCGACGGCCGCTCTCGCGGGGCAGCCGTGCTGCTCAGCATCCACAGCTTCACGCCGATCTTGAATGGCCAGTCGCGACCCTGGCACATTGGCGTCTCCCACTGGCGCGACCCGCGGCTCGCGACGCTGCTGCTTAAGGCCCTGGAGCACCGCGGGGATCTCGTGGTCGGGCACAACCAGCCCTACCCCATCGAAGAGGATACCGACTACACGATCCCCCGGCACGGCGAAGGCCGTGGGCTGCCAAGCGCCATGCTCGAGATCCGGCAGGACGGGGTGCGGAGCGAGGGGGCGGTCGCGGCATGGGCGATACGGCTTGCCGAGGCTTACCAATTGATCGAAACGGAGCTGACGCAGCGGCCCCACTCCCCGGCCCGCGGCTGATTGCACCCGACGGCAACAAAAATAAAGTTATCGTGTCGCTATCGAAGCGCGTATAGTCCTCTGAGCGATGCACCGTTTCGGCTTCTGAGCCAAACGAGGCATCACTCTGAAAGCGCACTGGTTCTACCAGCGTGTTTCGCGGCGCAGGATGCACCGGTCTCTTCAGTGACGCTCGACTGGTCACTCGAAGCAAATGGTTTTGGTGGACTTCCCCTCCCCCATCTCCGGCTGCCCCACTCCAGGTGGCGAGTGGCCCGGCAGCGACTCCACGTGGACTCCACGTCTTAGAGGATAGTCCTTTTGTTCAGGGCCCTCGGGCCCGCGCGCTTACCTCCCACGATCGGGTCCGGGCCCTGCCTTGGACCTCGCCGTACGGCATTTCGCGTCAACGATCGGTCTCATTCAGAAATTCGTTTCTGAACCTCCTAGAGGGCCTGGACGCCGACCCCCGGCTCCGCCTGACCATGGCGTCAGGTGTGCCTGGGTGAGCGTAAAGAGTTCAAGCTCACAGCGATACAGTTCTTTGGCAGGTAATCGAAAAATGGAAGGTAAACGAACAATGCGTAATACACTCAAGACATTGAGTCTAGTCGTCGTCACCGGCCTGGCCGGCGCCTCATTCTCCGCCGGCGCTTGGTGGGGCGGTGGTCCGGGCTACGGAAGCGGTATGGGCGACGGCATGTGGGACAACATGGGTGACTTCTTCGGTGACGGCACCGGGGACTTCAACATGAACATGAGCGGTGGCGGCACCGGCAGGGGCTACGGTCGTGGACAGGGCTATGGTCGGGGTTACGGCAGCGGCTACTCCGGCTACGGACCCTACGGCTACGGTGGTCCCGGTCCCATGGGTGCTTATGGTATGCCAGGGGGCTATGGAATGCCTTATGGTGGGGGCTACGGGGCTCCTTACGGTGGCGGCTACGGCATGCCTTACGGGGCGCCGGTTGCCGCGCCTGCGGCCGTACCGGCGGCCCCTGGCAGGGCCATCGTTCGATAACCCGCTTCCGGATCCGGGATCACTGCGGTTGGGGCCAGGGAACGGCCCCCTTCCTCTTCAGGCCGAAGATCCCTCTGGGATCAAAACACGAAAAGCCCGGCCTAGGCCGGGCTTTTCGTGCTCAGGCCCCGATTACTCTGGGGCCCATGGCAAAGTCAGCGTGTCAATAGCGCCGACCGCCGCCGCCATGGGAGGGGCGATCGCTCCGCGGCTTCGCCTGGTTGACGGTGATGTTGCGATCGGGGTGGTGGTCGCCGCGAGCCGGACGGTTAGACATACCCGTCCGGATTCCCGGACTGCCAGCGCCATGGTGTCAGACACCTGGCGGTGGCAATCCCAGAACCCGGACGGGTATAGCTAACCTAGCGTCTAAACGCCAGTCCCGACCCTCCGAATAGGGCCACCGCTGCCGTTCGGGGTAGCCTGTCCAGCCCTTGCCCGCGATCGGCCCTTGCCCTCAGAGATTGTGAATAAACCTGCGCGCCCCGATCGCTGCGTCGCGTGCTCGCTCGCTCCTCGCCTATCCACTTGATATGTCTCGTCGCTCGCTGCGCGGCTCCTCGCGCTCCCCCGATCCGATCAGGGCTGCTCGCTACGGTTTCTTCACAACCTCTCAGTCGGGTTGAGTACCTCGAGCGACGGATCGTCCGACCTCTTCTCGCCGACCTCCCACCTTCGCGCGGTCGGCGCGCTGGTGTTGAGCAGCAATGCCGCCACGGCTTGTCGACTAGCGCGGACCCTCACGATAGACCGCCTCGATCCAATCCCGAAACCAAGGCGGTCGAGCGATCACGACATAGGCGAGAAGGAGCGCCGCGAGCGGCAGCGCAAACGCCACTGTGTCGACGATGACGATGAGCAATGCCCAGACGAGACGTTCCGTGAGACGCATAACGAATAAGCTCCAGTGGCCGGTCAGGGTGGGCTCGCTCCTGAATGCCTTGCTTAGAGGTCAGCGCGGGCGTCGATGGTGCTGGTGGAGAGGCCGTGCAGGATCCCGGCGAGGATCTCCCGGCACTGGGGCTCCAGGCTCGATTCCTTGCCCTTGCGGGCGGCGGCGAAGAATTGCGCGAGGGTCTTCTGGTCGGCGGCCTGGAGTGATTCGGTGAATCCCGCGCTTCGCCTAGACTCCCGCTCCGGCACCCGGTTGGGCGTTGTCTCATCCGCCGCCTGGCGGCCATGGGACCAGTTCATGGCCCGGGCGCAGTAGAGGAGGCTGCGGTCGAGCAGGACGAAGGGGAATTTCGGGTTCTGCACCGGCCCCATCGTCAGGCGTTGGATGCCGAGACGCCGCTCGATGTCGATCTTCGCCAGCCCCTCCCGGCCGAAGGCGCCCAGGACCCCGCCGGTAATGGCCCCGAGCAAGACACCGGTGCCGAGGGACAGGCCACCCACGGCGAGGTCGATCGCACCTCCCAAGGCCCCACCCGCGGCGGCCCCGACCAGGGCAAGCTGGCGGCGGTTGAGGCCCAGGGTCTGCTGCACCTCCTCCGAGAAGAGGTCCTTGGCCAGCACGGACCCCGGCGGATTCCAGACGTTGTGGCGGAAGTGGCCGCGGATCTCCGCCTGGGTCTCGGCCTCCAGCCGGCGCAGCCGCTCCTGGAAGGTCTCCAGCAGGGTCGCCTGAATGGCCTCAATATCGGCCTGGGTGGGCGCCTCATCCACCCGCACCAGGCGCTCCACCTTGAGGGTCAGGGCCTTCTTCATGAGGGTCAGGATGCTCTCCACGGACTGGTCGATCCGCCGCGACCAGTCCCGCTCGAAGCTGCGGACGGTGTGATCGAGGCTCGCCTCCCAGCGCTGGTCGATGGTCTTGAGCGCACCCAGCAGCCGGATGCGCTCGTCGTAGGTGGCGCGGTGGGCGTTGAACTCCCGCACCGCGTTGAAGGCCATATTCAGGGCGTCCCGCCAGGCCCCCATGTGGCGGTCCAGGTTGCTCTGGTTGTTGAGGATGGCCATGCGCGGGCGGGCCGTGAGGCGCAGCAGCTCCATTTCCACCCGGTCCTTCTCCTTGATACGCTTTGAGCCGTCCACCACCAGGATGATGCCCGCCCCCTCGGCCACCGGCCGCAGCAGGTCGCAGTCGTGGACGAACAGGGGCTGATGCTCGTGCGCCGCGACGAAGGCCCCGGCCAGGTTGGGACGCTCCGGATGGGCCTGGAACCACTCCAGGATATCGCTCGGGTTCTGAAAGCCCGGCGTGTCGATGAACTCTAGGATGCGATCCCCATCGATCACCACCGGGTAACGGGTGCAGGTGGTGGTGGTACCGGCACGCTTGTCGATCTGGATACGGTCGTTCTCGGTGAGGGTCGCCACCACCGAGCTCTTGCCCGCGTTCGGGTGACCCATGATGGCCAGGACAGGGACCGGATCGGACATCAGGTCGTCTCCCCCTCCGAGGGCTCCGGCGGCACCAGGGTCTCCAGGCGCAGGTAGGGATCGCCCAACTGATCGATCTTGCTCTGCCAGTCGGAGCGCTCGAAGTCCGGCAGGGGCGACAGGGGTTCATCGCCGGCCGGGTCCCCCACCAGGGTGATCAGCACCTGGGCGTGCTCGCCGGCGGCGGCGCGCAGGGCACGCAGGAAGCGCAGCAGCTCGGTGATGGGAGGCTGGGAGCCGTCCTGTACCAGGGCCACGCGGGCGGGAGGCGCGGCCCAATGGGCGCCCTCCACCAACTGAAGGGCCTGATTCGCCATGGCGCTACCGCCCCCGTAGGTGGCCGAGGCACCGACCCGCCAACCACTCAGCCCCCGCAGCAGGGTTTGCAGGCGGACCTGGTCCGCGGACTCCAGAATGTCCGCCACATCCACGTGGATCAGGAGGATACAGGCGTCGGCCGCGATCTCCTCGGGGTGATGCTCCCGCGGCGCGAGGCCTTGGGGCGGGGCCGGCTCCTCCGCCAAGACGGTCTCAGGCGCAGGCTCGATCGCCGGTGGGCTCGCCTCTTCCCGAAGCACCAGGGTCTTCTCGCGGGGGTGCTCCGGCGTCGCCTCAGGTGTCGATGGCTCCATCGTGAGGGTTGGGCCCGCCGGAATCGGAAGTGGCTCCGCGAGGGGGCCCGGCTCCGACCGCGGCGACTGGGCGACACGGGGCGGCTCCGCTGGCGTCGCCACCGGGGCCGCTTGCTCGGCGGGGGGTGGCGTGGCGGCCGGCGTGGTCGCCGGGGCAGGTCTCACCGGTTGGGGCTGGGCCGGCGCTCGGCGAGGCGCGCTGCGGGGCGCGGTGATGGGTGCCAGCGGCGCCGGGATCGGCATCTCCGAACCCCGTTGCTCCAAACCCTCGGCGCCGCTCAGACTCGGCGTGACCAGGCGCGCGTAGAGGGCTTGGGTCCGCCCATGGGTGAACGGCAGGGCCGCCAGGGCGCGCCGCTGGGCGAGGACCGAGGCCCCGAGCAGCAGCAGCCGGGGCAGCAGGCCATAGGTGGTCACCGAGAGCACCAGGAACCAGCGCCAGGAGCGCAGGTCCGCCGCCTGCATGCTGGCCAACGGGTCCTTGAGTGAGATGCGGCTGCCGGCCACCTGGTCCAGGGTGGGGTAGCCGACCCCCTCCCCCACCAGCCAGCTCCAGGGCGCGGCGAGCAGGCGGGCGATCTCATGGACCACCTGGGAGCTTACTTCCAAGGCCGATCCCCAGCCGAAGGCGAGGTCCGTGAACCACTCCAGGGCCAGGGTGATGGCGATGACGCCGAGGTTGAAGGCGATGCCGAAGACCTGGGCGGCGATCAGGAAGGGCAGGTAGGCGGCGGGACCGTAGAGCGCGAAATGGGCCTCCGTCAGGCCCCGGCGTTTGGCGGCACCCTCGCGCAGGTCTTGCGGTATGTGCAACAGGCGATGCCGCTGGATATAGCCCGCCGCCTTGGTGAACAGGGGCCTGACCAGGTGCGATAGGAGTGAGACATCCCGGATGACCCCCGAGACCGCCCGCGAGCGTCGCAGCCCCCAGGCCAGGGCCGTGGCCAGCGCCAGGGTGAGCTGCACGAAGACCAGGATGAAGAGGTACCAGGCGACGTTCACCGGCTGGCGACCGTCGTAGTGCAGCAGCACCGAGGCCAGGGCCACGCCGGAGAAGAAGCCAAGGATAGCCAGGCCGAAGGTCACCAGGCGTTGGCTGCGGACGAAGGCCGATCCCGGCAGCAGGTCCCGCAGGAGCGGGTCCTCGGCCCGGCGGCGGGCGCTCAGCCAGTGGCGCAGGGCGCCCCGACGATGAGGCGGGGTGTGGGGCTCCGCATCCAGCCTGCCCTGGATGGCCCCAAGATAGAGCGCGCGGTCCCGCTCGTTGAGCCGCTCCCGCGCCGCCTGACCCTGCCGCAGGCCCTGATCGTCCAGATCCAGGTAATGGTCCAGATCGATGAGATCGGCCACCGTCCAGCGCCGGGGATCGGCCTCCAGGTTAGTGGCGGGGCGTGGATTCGGTCCCATTGGATTAACCCCCGGGGCCCTTCACGCCAGTCCATGGACCCGTAGGCCCAGGTGCTGGACCACGGGGTCGAAGGCCCTGTCGGAGTAAAGGAGCACGAGCCCGTGGAGCAGGCAATAGGTGGCGATAACGAGGTCGATCGTTTTGCCCACGGTGACGCCCTGGGCCCGCAAGTATCGGTGGTTCTCCACCGCTGCCAGGGCAACCCCCTGCCCACCGAGTCGACACAGGGTCAAGGTCCCGAGCAGGTCCCGTGCCTCGCGGTAGGCCGCGTCGGTACGGAAGCCTTGCAGTACCTCCACCAGGATCAAATCGCCCATCAACACCAGCTCAGACCCGAGCAACCCGTCAAGCGCATCGCACTGGGCGGTGGGCGCACCATTGAAGTAGTCAATCCAAACCGAGGTATCGACTAGAACCATCAGGCGTCGTCGCCTCGCATGGCATCGAGATCGCCGTGCCAGGGCAGCCTGCCGCGCGCCGCCCGGATCCGCTCCTGCTCCTTGACCCGCACCAGGAGCCGCAGTCCCTCCTCGACGGTCTCGCGCTTGGTCTGATGGCCCGAGAGGGCAAGGGCACGCTCCATGAGCTGGTCGTCGATGACGATGTTCGTTCGCATGGATGGGCGCCTCTGTGTATGTCGCGCAAGGATTATACACATGGCGACAACCCGAAGCGCCGAGCCATTTGACCTTTGGGCCTTATGGCCCGCGCGTGCGAACGTCGACGCTCGCAATCCGGTGGCTGCATCCGACTTCGGCAGCCCCTCGAACGATCCCGCCTCGGACCCTCTCGGGATGCGCGAATCCATGGCGCTGCCCGTGCGGCGCAGGGACAGCCAGCCTTTGTCAGGCGCTCACGTGTCTGAGAACCAAGCGCGTCGGAGATCCCGTCTTCGACTCGCGAGCCAATCGAATTCCAGAAGGGCATTCGGTCGGCTCCTCCCTCCGCAAGCTGCCTTATGTTTAAATCCATTGACTGCCGTACCTGTTCCGAACCTAGGGGGTTCGGGACCGATCGATCGAGCTGACGAGGTCCCGAGCCTCAGGGATCTTTGCATCAAAGGTCAGATGCCGGCCCTCGGTCTGGTAGCGAATGCGGACGATCAGTCCGGGCGGCGGCAGGGTTCCCGCCCCCCGCTCCGGCCACTCCACGAGGAGCAGGGCATCCTCCGCACTAAGGTCGCGCAGACCCAGGTACTCCAGCTCCTCGGGGTCGGAGAGCCGGTAGAGGTCCAGGTGATAGACGCGGGCGGCGGGGAGCTCGTAGGGCTCGATCAGGGTGTAGGTGGGGCTGCGCACCGGGCCCGCGTGTCCCAGGCCCCGCAGGATGCCGCGCACCAGGGTGGTCTTGCCGGTTCCCAGGTCCCCCTCCAGGTAGATGACCAGCCGCGGGGGGAGCAGGCGCGCCAGGGCCTCGCCGAAGGCGAGCTGGGCGTCGGGACTCGGGAGCACGATCTCCATCGCTTCAGTCAACCTCGGCCCAGAAACCCGTCCGCGAATCACGCGAAGAGCGCGAATCGCTCTTGCGGCCGACGCCCGCGGAATGACAGGGCGGGGAGTCGATTCGCCGGCTGGGAAGAGAGCCCCCCAGACCCTGTCTCCTATTCGCGTTCATTCGCGTTCATTCGCGGACCAATATCTTTGCCAGTCGCAACCTGGGCGATACCGTTGGCAACCGGCCGAAGGCTCGCCAGAATGTCCCCGGCAAGCATTCCCTTCTCGCCCCCGAGCGCCGCCTGGTCCCCCGCCGCGGCATGGAGACAGACGCCGGCGCAGGCGGCCTCTTCGCCCTCCATACCCTGGGCCCGCAGGGCGGCAATGACCCCGGTGAGCACATCCCCCGATCCGGCGGTGGCCATTCCGGGGTTGCCGTCGCTGCACACCGCTGGCGGACGATGGGACGGCCCCTGGACGAGGGTGCCGGCCCCTTTGAGTACCGTGACCCCGCCAAACAGGTCCTGAAGCCGCCGGGCGGCCTCGAAACGGTCACGCTGGATCTCGCCCGTGGCAAGGCCGAGCAGGCGCGCCGCCTCGCCGGGGTGGGGTGTCAGGATCCAGTCATCCCGCCTCAGGGGCCCCTCGGCCAGCAGGTTCAGGGCATCCGCATCCACGATCAGGGGCCTATCCAGGGACCGAATCCCCTCCCACAGCGTCCGCCCCCAGGGACCGCGGCCCAGACCGGGTCCAATGGCGACGACGTCGGCACGCTCGATCAAGGGGTCCAGGGCGCGGGGCTCCGCCACCGCCGCGACCATGAGCTCGGGACGGGTGAGGTTGAGCAGGGCCGCATGGTCCGGATGGGTCGCCACCGTGACCAGCCCGGCCCCGGCGCGCAAGGCCCCCTCCCCCGCCAGGCGGGCGGC
>JBLMWY010000009.1:0-3932 GCA_050257475.1 Bdellovibrio bacteriovorus | reverse complement strand
GTGGGCGAGGCGGCCGGAACTGGGCGCCGTCCAGGTCCCAGGCGCTGCCGGGGCGCTCCAGGTCGGGATCCAGCCCGAGGCGGCGGGCGGCGAGCCGAAAGCGCTGGGCCAAGAGCTCCGCGACCGGACCCGCGCCGCGCATGCGCCGGCCGAAGTCGGCGTCGTTGAGCCGCCCGCCCCGGCATTGCCGGATCAGGCTCAGGACCCGCTCGGCCCGCCCCGGGTCATGGGCGCGCAGCCAGTCCTCGAAGAGCCCCGCCAACTCCCGGGGGAGGCGGATCAAAATGCTGCCGGCGCGGGTGGCCCCAGCCCGAGCGGCGAGCTCCAGGATGCGCTCCAGGTCGGCGTCCGTGAGCCCGGGGATAAGGGGCGAGACCAACACCCCCACGGGCACCCCCGCCTGCGCCAGCCCGCGGATCACCTCCAGGCGCCGCTCGGGAGACGCGGCCCTCGGCTCCATCCGCCGCGCGAGGGTGCGGTCCAGGGTGGTGATGGAGATGAGCACGGCGACGAGCCGCCGCTCGGCCATGGGTACCAACAGGTCCAGGTCCCGCAGGACCAAGGCTGACTTGGTGGTGATGGCGACCGGATGACAGCAATGGCTCAGCACCTCAAGGATCGAGCGGGTGATCTGGAAGCGCCGCTCGATGGGCTGATAGGGGTCCGTGTTGGCCCCCAGGACCAAGGTCGCCGGGCGGTAGCCTGGGGCGGCCAGCTCCCGCTCCAACTGGGCGGCGGCATCGGGCTTACGCAGGAGCCGGGTCTCGAAGTCGAGCCCGGGGGAGAGCCCCAGGTAGGCGTGGGTGGGCCGTGCATAGCAGTAAATGCAGCCGTGCTCGCAGCCCCGATAGGGGTTCACCGAGCGATCGAAGGGGACGTCCGGGGACTGGTTGAAGCTGAGGACACTGCGGCTTGCGTCGATCGCCACCTGGGTTCGCAGCGGCGCTATCGTCTCATCCGCCGACCAGCCGTCGTCGAAGGCCTCGCGCCGCTCGGCCGCGTAGCGGCTCTGCGGATTGAGGGTGGCGCCACGGCCTGGCACGGGGATCGATCGACTCATGGATGGCTCGGCGACAATGGCGGAACGACCGGCGGAAGGGGTAAGGTTCTCAGACACCGGCCCCCAGGACCAGACCCATCATCGGGCCCCGTCATCGGGCAGCGGCTCCTCCGCCACAGCCCCTGAAGCCTCGGCGGGGGCCATCCGGGGGGGCCTAGGCCAACGGGGCGGACCAGGTAGCCAGAGGGGTTCTTCAGCTTAATTTCAGCTTCTGCTGATAGACTGCCCCCATGCGATCCTCTACCCACAGATCCTACTGCCGCCCCGCGAACACGCTCGCTGGCCTGATGCTGGTGCTCCTTGGGCTCCAGACCCCGGAATCCGGCGCCGCGAGTCTCGCCGACGCGGTCACCGCGACCCTGCGACTCCAGCAGCAGGAGGAGCGGGTCGGCGCCCTGCGCGGCGAGCAGGCCGCGGTGGAGCGCCAAGCCGCCGGCCTCGTGGCCGCGGACCCGGCCCTGCGCGCCAAGACCCTGAGCGATGCCCTCACCGGGGACGACGGCGCCTATGAGGTGGAGGCGATGGTGGATATGCCGCTGTGGATGCCCGGCCAGCGGGCCGCCCGCCGGTCCCTCGGTCAGGCCCTGGGGAGCCAGGCAGGCATCCTTACGCGGTACCTGCGGTGGGAGGCGGCGGGGCGGGTCCGCGAGTCCGCCTGGGCCGCGGCCATCGCCCAGGGGCGGCTGCGCCAGGCCGGCGCGGCGCTGGAGTCGGCCCGAGCCCTGGAGCGGGACATCGAGAAGCGCAGCACCGCCGGCGAGCTGGCGCGGGTGGATCTGCTGGTGGCCAAGCAGGACACCCTGGCCCGGGAGGTCGATCTCCAGGCGGCGCAGAACGACTACGACAAGGCGATCCATGCCTACATCCATCTCACGGGCCTGCCGGCTCTGCCCGAGCCCCTTCTGGAGACCTCCGCACCGGTGGAGGACGAGCAGGCGCTGCCCTCCGATCACCCCGTCCTGGCAAGCACCGCCGGCGCCGTGGCCCAGGCCCGTGCCGAGCGCGAGCGGACACGCAGTGAACGACGGGGCAACCCCATCCTAAGCCTTGGGGCCAAGCAGGCCCGGGGCGCCCGGGGTGAGCCCTCGGATACCGCCCTCCAGTTAGAGCTGAGCATTCCCTTCGGCCTGGCCAGCCAGTCCGCCCCGGCCCTGGCGGGGGCCGAGCGGGCCCTGACGGAGCGTGTCGCCGAGCAGAATCTTACTCGAATCGAGGCGGAACACACGCTGCACGAGGCCCGGCTCGGGCTGCTCGGGGCGGCCGACGCCCTGGCGGTGGCCGAGCGCCGTCAGGCCCTGACCCAGGACGCGCTCCGGCTCGTGCGCCGGGCCTTCGATCTCGGCGAGTCGGACCTCACCGCCCTGCTCCAGGCCCAGGAGCGGGCCCGCCAGTCGAGCCTGGACCTGGAGCTGCGCCGTCTCGAGCAGGGGCGCGCAGCCGCCCGCCTCAATCAGGCCCTGGGAGTGGTACCCGAATGAAGACTGCACACCCACGACGAACGCCTCGGATGGGGCTCTCGGCCGCCCTTCTGCTCGCTTTGGCCTATAGCGCCAGCCCGGGGCTGGCCCGCGATCTGGTCCCCCTGGCCCCCGAACAGCAGAAGGCCTTCGGCATCGCGCTGTCGGCCCCTGAGCCCGCCGGGGAGACCCGCACCCGGCGCTACCCCGCCAAGGTGGCGGTGCCCAACCGCCAGATGCGGGTGGTCTCGGCACCGCAAAGCGGCATCCTCTCGGCCCTGCTGGTGGCGGAAGGGGAGCCGGTGACCGCCGGTCAGGTGCTCGCCGAGCTGCGCAGCCCCGAGCTGGTGGACACCCAGAGCCAATACTTGGAGGCCGTCACCCGGCTCGAGCTCGCCGAGAGCGAGCTCAGTCGCGACCAGCGGCTCTACAAGGAGGGGGTCATCGCCGAACGCCGCCTGCTCGAATCCCAGGCCAAGCAGCGGGAGCTCGCCACCCAGGTCGAGCAGCGCCGCCAGCTCCTTGCCCTGGCGGGTCTCTCCGCGGAGACCATCGACACCCTCACCCGGACCCGTGCGCTCGGCAGCACCCTGCCGGTGGCCTCGCCGATCGCGGGCGTGGTGTTGGAGCAGATGGTGAGCACGGGGCAGGCGGTGAGCGCCGCCGAGCCCCTGTATCGGGTGGCGCAGGTCCGGCCCCTGTGGGTGGAGATCCATGTGCCGGTGGACCGGGTGGATACCCTGGAGCTTGGCGGCCGGGTCCTGCTGCCCGGGCTTGGCACCGAGGGCCGCATCATCACCATCGGGCACATGGTGCACCAGGAGGACCAGGGGGTGCTGGTACGCGCCGAGGTCAGCGAGGGCGTCGAGGGCCTGCGCCCCGGCCAGTTCGTCGAGGTGCAGCTCACCAATGCCCCGGGCGAGGCCGGCTGGCGGGTGCCGGCGGCCGCCGTGGTGCGCAATGCCGGCGCCGCCTATCTCTTCGTGGCCCGGGAGGGGGGCTTCACGGCGCTGCCGGTGACAGTGGTGGCGGAGGAAGAGCGCAGCGCCGTGGTCACCGGCGAGCTGGGCGCCCAGGACCAGGTGGCGGTGAGCGGCGTGGTGGCCCTCAAGGCCGCCTGGCTCGGCGCCGCCGAGTGAGCCCACATCCATGCTCGCACGTCTGATCCAGTTCGCACTCACCCAACGGCTGCTCATGCTGCTGGCGGTGCTGCTCCTGATCGGAGGGGGCTGGAGCGCCTTCCGCCAGACCCCCATCGACGCCTTTCCGGACGTCTCCACCACCCAGGTGAAGGTCATCGTCAAGGCCCCCGGCATGACGCCGGAGGAGGTGGAGTCCCGCATCACCAGCCGCATCGAGGTGGAGATGCTCGGCATCCCGCGCCAGACCATGCTGCGCTCCATCGCCAAGTATGC
>JBLMWY010000008.1:0-7728 GCA_050257475.1 Bdellovibrio bacteriovorus | reverse complement strand
GCCCGGGAGGAGGCCTCGGACCCCGAGCTGCAATACCGGATGCAGGGCAACGCCTTCCAGGGCGCCTTCTTCGCCGCCTCGCCCCTGATGGAGCGGGCGGGTCTCGACGAGGCGGGGCTCTTCAAGGCCATCGAGGAGCAGCTCCGCCACAAGTTCGGCGGCAAGGGCGAGCGGGTGGTCCAGGACAACCTGCGGATCGTCCGTCGCGGCTTCGACGAGGTCACCGAGATTGTCGACAAACCCCTGAGCGTGGGCCAGATCGTCGCGCGCAAGGCGCCGGCCCTGCCGGTGATGCTCAAGCAGCTCCCGGAGGGGGAGGGGGGCGTCTCGGACGTCCACCGCTTCTGGGAGCAGACGGGGGTCTTCTACGCCACGGGCCGGGGCAGCGACAACCTGGTGGATCCCCACATGGCCCTGTCCCTGATGCCGGCCTCCACCGGCGTCTACCGGGACATGACCCAAATCCGGTTCGAGTATCCGCGCTATGTCCCGGAGAACTGCACCGCCTGCGGCAATTGCTTCTCGGTGTGCCCGGACAGCGCCATCCCGGGTCTGGTGAACAGCCTCTCGGACGTCTTCGCCGCCGCCATCGCCCGGGTGGAGCGGGGCATGCCGACCCAGCACCTGCGCCGGGAGACGCGCAACGTCGAGAAGCGCCTGCGGGAGCTGATCGAGGCCGCCGGTGAGTCCGCGGACATGCGCGCCCTCATGGACCAGGCGGTGCTCGAGACCCTGGCGGCTTATGAGGGTGACGCGGATCAGAAGGCGGCCCTCGAGACGGAATTCGGCCTCATGATGGAGGCCTTGGGGGATTACCAGTTCTCCATCACCAAGCCCTATTGGACCAACCGGGAGAAGAAGCAAAAGGGCACGGGTGGGCTCTTCAGCATCACCGTCAACCCTTATACCTGCAAGGGCTGCATGGAGTGCGTGGAGGTCTGCGAGGATGAGGCCCTGGTGGCCGCCCCCCAGACCGCCGAGACCATCCAGGAGATGCAGTCGAAATGGGCGATCTGGCTCGACCTGCCCAACACCGACCCGGGCTTCATCCGCATCGACGACCTGAACGAGAAGGTGGGGGCCCTGGAGACCCTGCTGCTCGATAAGTCCAACTACCAGTCGGTGGTGGCGGGCGACGGCTCCTGCATGGGCTGCGGCGAAAAGACGGTCATCCACCTCTTCACCGCCACCGTCACCGCCCTTATGCAGCCTCGGGTCAAGGCCCACCTGGCGGAGATCGACGACCTGCTGGCCCGCCTGGAGACCCATGTGCGGCTCAAGCTCGCGGCGGCGGTGGACCTGAGCAACACCGTGGCGATCGGCCAGGTGATCGAGTCCCACAAGGATCGCGACCTGACCCTTTCGGACCTATCCGCCGAGCTGGATCCCGCCCGCAGCGCCGAGCCGGTGGATCCCGAGTGGCTGCGCTGGGTCACGGGCCTGCTGGACAAGCTGCGCCACCTCAAGGCCCAGTACACCAAGCCTCAGCCCAGGGCCGAGATGGGCATCGTCAACAGCACCGGCTGCTCCTCCGTGTGGGGCTCCACCTGGCCCTTCAACCCCTATCCCTTCCCCTGGTCCAACCATCTGTTCCAGGACTCGCCGTCCATCGCCCTGGGCCTCTTCGAGGGACACATGCGCAAGATGGCGGAGGGGTTCAAGGCCCTGCGCATGGCGCGCCTGGAGCTGGAGGGCAAGTACAACGCCGCCGAGCAGCGGGACTTCTTTACCTACTTCGACTGGAAGCAGTTCAGCGACGAGGAGTGGCTCCTGTGTCCACCCGTGGTGGCCGTCGGTGGCGACGGGGCCATGTACGACATCGGCTTCCAGAACCTGTCCCGGGCCCTGGCCTCGGGTCACCCGGTGAAGATCCTGGTGCTCGACACCCAGGTCTATTCCAACACGGGTGGTCAGGCCTGCACCTCGGGCTTCATCGGCCAGGTGGCGGACATGAGCCCCTACGGCAAGGTGTGGAAGGGCAAGACAGAGATCCGCAAGGAGATGGCCCTGATCGGCATGGCGCACCGCACCAGCTTCGTGCTCTCCAGCGCCTTCTCCCATATGACGCATCTGTTGGAGGGCTATATCGACGGGCTCAATGCGCGGCGTCCGGCGCTCTTCAACATCTACTCCAACTGCCAGCCGGAGCACGGCATCGGCGACGGCATGTCCCACCACCATAGCCGTATGGCGGTGGAGTCCCGGGCCTATCCCCTGTTCCGCTACGACCCGGACGCGGGGGCCACCTTCGAGGAATGCTGCTCCATCGAGGGCAATCCGGATATCGAGAAGGATTGGATCGACTGGACCATCAAGTACACCGACGAGAAGGGCGGTGAGGCATCCCTCACCGTGCCCTTCACCTTCGCCGACTTCGCCATGACCGAGGGGCGCTTCCGCAAGCACTTCCGCAAGGCCCCCCCGGAGACCTGGAACGACTCCATGGTCCCCCTGGCGGAGCTGCTCGACATGGACCCCGGGGACCGGGACGGGCTCTTTCCCTACATCTGGGGTGTGGATGCCAAGAACCGCCTGATGCGGGTCCTGGTGTCCGAGGAGCTGGTGCGCTCCTGCGAGGAGCGCCGGGGCTTCTGGACCCAACTGCGGGGGCTCTGCGGCGCGCTGGGCAAGGTGGACGTGGAGCAGGTGCGCAATCAGGCCAAGGCCGAGATGGCCCAGCGGCTCACCAGCAGCCTGCTGGCCATGGCCGGCGGAGACCCCGGGGCTCTGGCCCTCTTGACCGGGGCGGGGGGCAACGGCTCGGGGGGCGCGGGCGCAGCGGCCGCAAGCGGCGGCAACGGTGCGGGTGCGGCCGGCTGGGAGGCGGTGTGGGTCGAGACCCCGGAGTGCACCGCGTGCGACGAGTGCACCACCATCAACCCCAAGATCTTCAAGTACAACGCCAACAAGAAGATCGAGATCGCCGACCCCAAGGGTGGTCCCTACAAGGACATCGTCAAGGCGGCGGAGAAGTGCACCGCGGGCTGCATTCACCCGGGTACCCCCTGGAATCCCGCGGAGCCGGGGTTGGACAAGCTGGTGAAGCGGGCTCAGAAGTACCAATAGCAACTTGATGGTTAGTTGGCGCGACTGAATGCGGAGTGCAGATCGCCATGCCAACCGTCAAGGGACTCGCCGGGCCCTACCGGCTGGTCTTCTATAGCTTCGACTGCAACGAACCCATGCATGTCCATATCCAGCGGTAGAGGATGCTATGCAAATTCTGGCTCCGGCCCCTGAGTCTTGCGGGAAACGCGGGGTTCTCGGCCGCGGAGCTCGGTCGGATTCGTCGAATGGTTCAGATACATCACGAGCGGATCGAGGGTGCCTGGCATGAGCACTGCGGTTGACCTTAGCGAGCCGCGTCTGCGCCGCTTGGAGATCACGGAGGATGAGATCGTGGCGTACCTTATGGATGGACGCACCATCGCCGTCCCGCTAGCCTGGTCGTGGCGATTGGCGGAGGCTACCGCGGAGCAGCGCCAGCGCTTCGAGATACTCGGGGAGGGCCAGGGGGCCCACTGGCCGGAGCTGGATGAAGACATCAGCGTCGTCGGCATGCTCCATGGTGTCCCGGCCCGCCGGCCAATGCCCCAGTCCGAGGTATCGGTTTGAAGCGTCTCATGTCGCCCGAAGACCGGACCTGGCCCCTACGCGAGCGCTAAACGCATGGGTCTGTTCAGCCTCTTCCAGCGCCGCAAGACCTTCGACCACGGGATCTTTCCCGTGGAGCACAAGGAGCTGACGGCGGATAAGCCCATCCGGCGGATGCCCTTTGCGCCGGAGCTCATCATCCCGCTGGCCCAGCATAAAGGACGGCCGGCGGAGCCCATCGTCAAGGTGGGTCAGGAGGTGGTGCGCGGCGAGCCCATCGCCCGGGCCGCGGGCTTTGTCTCGGTGCCGATGCATGCCCCGGCGACGGGGGTGATCCGGGCCATCGATCTCGCCCCCACCGCGGAGGGGCCCAAGACCCAGGCGATCTTCCTCAAGGTCTATGGGGCGGCCACCCAACAGGTCCTCTTCGAGCAGGAGCGGGACCTGGAGGCCATGACGCCGGAGGCGATCGTCTCCGCCGTTCAGGACGCGGGTCTGGTGGGCCTCGGGGGGGCGGCCTTCCCGAGCCACGTGAAGATGAAGCCGCCCGAGGGGGCAACCATCCACACGGTGATCGTGAACGGCTGCGAGTGCGAGCCCTACCTCACCTGCGACCACCGCATCAT
The DNA here is from genome assembly GCA_050257475.1 of Bdellovibrio bacteriovorus. Classification (GTDB taxonomy): domain Bacteria; phylum Pseudomonadota; class Gammaproteobacteria; order Chromatiales; family Chromatiaceae; genus Thiodictyon. Next base: position 3,508 of record JBLMWY010000008.1, on the reverse strand, counting down.
GCTGGAGCGCACCGACGCCCTGCTCCGCGGGGTCAGGCTGGTCCTCAAGGCCACGGGGGCCAAGCGGGCCATCATCGGGGTGGAGGACAACAAGCTGGACGCGGTCACCAAGATCCGCGAGCGGCTGGCCCAGATTCCTGTTGGCGACCTGCCCATCACCGCCGAGGCGGTGGAGACCAAGTACCCCCAGGGCGCCGAGAAGATGCTGATCAAGAGCCTGCTCGGGAAGGAGGTCCCGGCGGGCGGGCTGCCGGCCCATGTGGGGGTGGCGGTCTTCAACGTGGGCACCCTGGCCCAGATGGGCGAGCTGCTGCCCCGTTCCCGCGGCCTCATCGAGCGGGTGGTGACGGTGAGCGGGCCGGCGGTGGAGCAGCCGGGCAACTTCCTGGTGGCCATCGGCACCCCGCTGCGCTTTGTGCTGGATCAAGTCGGCACCAAGGAGACGCTCGGGGAGGTGATCCTGGGTGGCCCCATGATGGGCATGGCGGTGGCCTCCCTGGATGTGCCGGTCACCAAGGCGGTGTCCGGGGTGGTGGCCCTGGAGCGGGAGGACCCGGATCTGCGGCGCCGCAAGGTCTACCCGTGCATCAAGTGCTCCGAGTGTCTCAAGGCCTGCCCGGTGCATCTCAATCCATCCATGCTCGGCCAACTGGCCCAGGCCCGGGAATACGGGCGCATGGCCGCCGAGTTCTACCTCGATCAGTGCTTCGAGTGTGGGAGCTGCGCCTATGTGTGCCCCTCCAATATCCCCCTGACCCAGTACTTCCGCATCGCCAAGGCCATCAATCGGGATAAGAAGCGGATCGAGGCGGGAGGTTGACGGTCATGTCCAGGACCATCGAGATTCGCACCTCGCCCCACCTCAAGCGGGCCTTGAGCGTGGACCAGATCATGCGCAACGTGGTGATCGCGCTGTTGCCGATCTGCGCCTTCGCCATCTATCAGTTCGGGTTGAGCGCCTTGCTGCTGCTCGCCACCACCACCGGGGTCGCCCTGCTGACCGAGTGGCTCTTCTCCCGCCTGAGCGGGCTGGGGGAGACCTTGAGCGATTGGTCCGTGGTCATCACCGGCCTGCTGCTGGGGCTCACCCTGCCGCCCGGATTCCCCTTGTGGATGGCGGCGGTCGCGGCCTTCGTTGGGGTTGGACTCGGCAAGGCACTGTTCGGCGGGCTCGGCTTCAATGTGATGAACCCCGCCCTGGTGGGACGGGCCTTCGTCCAGGCGGCCTTTCCGGTGGCTATCACCACCTGGACACCGGCCTTCGCCCCTGGGCGCTTCACGGAGCTGATTCCGTCGACCCTGACCCCGCCCTTCCTGCAGCCCATTCCAGTGGCGGACTGGGTCAAGGGGCTGCAGCTCGATGCCTGGACCGGCGCCACGCCGTTGGCCCTGCAGAAGTTCGAGCACATCGAGGCGCCCATCGAGCAGGTCTTCACCGGCATGGTGGCGGGATCGGCGGGGGAGACCTCCGCGCTACTGATCCTGCTCTGCGGCCTCTGGCTCGCCTGGCGGCGCTGCATGGACTGGCGCATCCCGCTTGCGGTGCTGGGCAGCGCGGCGCTGACGGCGCTGCCCTTCTGGCTCCATGACACCAGCGTCTACCCGTCCCCCTGGTTTGTCCTCTCCTCCGGCGGTCTGATGCTGGGGGCCTGGTTCATGGCGAGCGACATGGTCGCCTCGCCGGTGACGCCCCGCGGGGCCCTCCTGTACGGCGCCTTGATCGGCGTCCTGACGGTGGTGATCCGGCTCTTCGGTGGACTGGTGGAGGGGGTGATGTACGCCATCCTGATCGCCAACGCGGCGGGTCCTCTCCTCTCCGACTGGACCCAGCCGCGGATCTACGGGGCGGTCAAGGCAAGGTCAGCGAATGAACGCAAATAGTCCAAGTGGTAGGTCGGACTTCAGTCCGACAGGGACCCTGCAGTTGGCATCGAGCGTCGCCGTCGGGCTAAAGCCCGACCTACAGCCCGACCTACAGGTGTGCGGCCCTGCCGTGTCCCGCTGGTTTGGGTGTGACGGGAGGCGATGAAATTGGACGAGCGCGTCGAGGCGCAGCCGCTGTCGAGTCCCGGGGCCACCCCCAGTTGGGCCATGCTGCGGACCCTGGGAGGGATCGCGGCCATCTCCGGGTTGCTGGTGGTGCTGGTGTACCAGCTCACGGCGCCCATCATCGCGGAGAATCAGCGGGTTCGCACCGAGCAGGCGGTTTTCAAGGTGATCCCTGGGGCCGTGGCCAAGCGGGATCTGGTGCTGACGGAGCAGGGCCTGGTGCCGGCGGGGCAGGGGGCCCAGGGTGAGGTGGTCTACGCCGCTTACGATGCCGCGGGCCGGCTGCTGGGCATCGCCTTTCCGGGCGCCGCCCAAGGCTACGCGGACGTGATCCGATTTCTATTCGGCTATGACCCGGGATGCCAATGCATTGTCGGCATGCAGGTGCTGAAGAGCACCGAAACCCCGGGGTTGGGGGACAAGATCGAGAAAGATCCGGCCTTCCTCGCTAACTTCAGGTCCTTGGAGGCGCGGCTCGACCCCGCGGGGGCCCGCCTCGCCAATGCCATCGAGACGGTGAAGCACGGCACCAAGACCGAGCCTTGGCAGATCGACGCCATCTCCGGGGCGACCATCTCCTCGATGGCCACTGGCCGGGCCCTCAACCAGGCCGCCCAGCGCCTGGTGCCGGCGGTGCATCGTTCCCTGGATGTCCTGCAATCGCCGGGCGAGGTCGCGCCATGAGCAGCGGCGGGGGCGAGCGACGCCACGTCGCGGCGGCAGGCGCTGGCGGTCAGGATCTGGGTTCCCTTTCAAGGCGGCGGTCCTCGGAAGCCTAACACCATGGCGAAGTTGCCCAATCGACAGGAAGACCTGACCCTGGACACCTTTCTCCGGGGCCTGTGGAAGGAGAACCCCGTCTTCGTCATGCTGCTCGGCATGTGTCCCACCCTGGCGGTGACGAACTCCGCGGTCAACGCCATCGCCATGGGGCTGGCGACCACCTTCGTGCTCCTGGGCTCCGGAGCCCTGGTGTCCCTGCTGCGCAACTGGATCCCCAAGCAGGTACGGATCGCCTCCTATATCGTCATCATCGCCACCTTTGTCACCATGGTGGACTACGGCATCCAGGCTATCAGCCTGGACCTGTACGCCGCCCTGGGGGCCTTCATCCAGCTCATCGTGGTCAACTGCATCATCCTGGGGCGGGCGGAGGCCTATGCCTCCAAGCAGCGGCTTCCCCAGACCCTGGTCAACGGGCTGGGGATGGGCGTGGGGTTCACCCTGGCCCTGCTGGCCCTGGGCTCGGTGCGGGAGATCCTGGGCAATGGGACCCTGTTCGGCCTGCAGCTCTTCGGGGCGTCCTTCCAGCCCTGGGTGGTGATGATCCTACCGCCCGGGGGCTTCTTCGTCCTCGGGGGCTGGCTCCTGCTCTTCAATTGGCTCAGGGCCCGCGGCGAGCGCAGGGCCGAGCGGCGCGCGGAGGTCGGAGTCCATGCAGGCTGAATCACTCCCCTTC
>JBLMWY010000007.1:0-4493 GCA_050257475.1 Bdellovibrio bacteriovorus | reverse complement strand
CCCTCATCTCTTTCTGGCACGCCTGCGGGTACCGCCCGGTGCAGATGGGCACCAGCCGCAACGCCGCCAGCGGAGAGCACGCAATCCTGATGCTCAGGCCCCTGAGCGCGGGGGGCCGTCGCCTCGCCGACCGGGCCGAATGGCGGCTGGAGCAACGTCTCGGGGTGCTCCTCGCCGGTCCCCTGAGACACCTCGATCCCCTGGCCGCGGCGGCCCTGGCCCGGGCACTGGATGCATCCGCCGAGAGCCCCTGCACCGAACCTGACCGAGACTGCGACGAGGCCTGGGTGGATCCCGACGCGGAGATCGACGGCTTCGCCCAGGGTCACCGGACCCTGGAGGCGGCCTTGCCCCTCCTCTGCGAGCTGGTGCGCCGCAGGTTGGGGGCGGGCCTGCGCGCGGGCATCATCGGCCTGGAGGATGGGGCCCTCCTGGTCGCCACCGCGCGTCAGCTCCGACCGGTCAACGAGCTGGTCGCGCTGGCCGGGGCCCCGGGTCGCCAGGCCCTGATCCAAAGGCTCAGGGCACTGGTCGGGCGCATCGCCCGCGACTGATCGCCGGGTAACCCCCGATTCTGGGCGGCCGGCTACTGGATCTGGTGCCAGACCCGCCAGCGCAAGGCGGAGGACTCCCGAAGCTGAACCAGATCCCCCTCGGAGCCGGAGACGAGGGTCTGGGTCTCGCCACCGGGCAGCACCAGGGCCGTGGGACTGGAATAGATGCCGCCCGCGGCGAGACGCATGCTGGTCCCGGCCACCGGCGATTCGTCGTCCGTGTCGAGCAGGTCGGCGCTGTCGAAGGTCCCGTTGAGATCGAAGTCGAAGGGGCTTTCGTCCAGGGCCGAGCCGGTCGCGAAGGCCACGGCGTTAACCCAGCTAAAGCCGCCCGCCTTGCAGGGATCGGGCTCCGGGACCAGGCTCACGAAGATCACCCGATCGCCCCGAAGCTGGGCCGCCGAGACGACGCGCTCGCCCTGGGCCCCGCCGGGACCGATGAGATCGAGACGCCACCCGCTATTGACGGACCAGTCGATGGGGTTACGGGTGCTGGTGCGCCCCAGGGTGGGGGCGATGCTGGAGCCATCGCCCACCGCTTGGAGATCCGTCTGAAGGAGCTCCTGCTCCAGCAGGCCGTCCGCCGAGACCGGCCCCGTGCCCCCTTGGTCCCAGAGGCCGTAGAAGGTCTGCACGGAGAGGTCCGTGACGTCCGGCTGGCCCAGATAGCGCCCGGTACCGAACAGGACCAGGGTTCCTACCCCCGTCGGGTGGGGGGCCAGGGCGGGAGCAGCGGTGATGGGCTGGACGTTACCGCCGGGCCCCCGGGCCTGGAAGACCCGGGTTGCCCTCCCGGCCGTGCTCCCCTCCGGCAGGCCAGTCAGATCGAAGCGCCACAGGTTGCCGAAGAGGTCCCCCGCATAGGCCACGGTGGCGATGAGGTCCCCGCCACCCAGTGGGGCGCCGTCGGTGCCCGTCAGCACCCGGCCCACCACGGTGGGCTGACCGAGCCCATTGGGCTCCCGGGCGGAGACGTCGCCCGGCTGACGGGGATCCTCACTGCGTCCGGCCTGGGTGTCGAGCTTGGCGATCAAGCGGCCGGTGGCAATGTCCAGCACATAGAGCACCGCCCGCCCGCAGGCGGTAACGCCATCGTCCTGGTTCGAGTCGTCGCAGCCGACGGCGCGTCGACCGTCATTCTCAGAGCTGTTGTAGCCGTTGCCGATGACCGCGACCCAGCGGATGCTGCCGTCAGACATCAACACCCGCACGATGGCGGGCTTGCCGAAGACATAGCCCAGATCGGGATCGTCCCGGTCGGTGAAGTCCCAGAGATGGACATCCTCCGCGTTGAGGTCCGAGCCGCTGGAGATCGACGGGGAGCGGATCGCGTAGACCCCCTGGGCCCCCGCCCCGAGGGCGCCCACGATCACCGAGCTCCAGCCGGTGCCGCCGAGCTGGGCATCGCCCTCGGCGATGGGTCCGTCCACATAGTTGGTATGCTGTGGGTCGCTGCCGTAACCCGGCTCTGTCAGGGTGGCCAGCTTGTCGAACAGGGGCCGCGGGACATAGGCGAAGAGCTCGGAGCCGGTCTCCAGACCGAACGCATGGAGCAGGCCGTTGTTCGAGCCGGCATAGACGATCCCCACACGTCCTCGGTTGGCATCGGCGAAGGCGCGATAGTCCGGGTCATTGAAGATTCGGCTGGGTGGGCCGACCACGACGGGGGCGCCGTAGATGATGTCGCCGATGAGACTCTTGCGCACCCGAAACTCGAAGGGATCGGAGTCGGCCTTGCCCGCGATGTAATCCATGACCGCCTGGGCCTCTTGGACCTCGAGGGAGTCGCTGCCAGGCAGGGGAGAGGCGGCATCGGACAGACCGAGCAGGGCACGCTGGTCCGCCTCGGAGAGGCTACCCCAGGCGGTGGAGCGGAAATCGATCGCGTCATAGGATTTGGCGCCATCCGAGGCGTAACTGGCCGTCGCGGACACCACGCGGCGGGTCGTCCACAGGCGCGGCGCAATGCCCCGCTCGGGGTTCCCGTCGAGGCGGTCCGCGGCGGACCAGTAATAGGTGCCGGGGCCCTCGCAAAGCTCGCCGGGGGGCTTGTTCGCCTCCGGGCAGGGCTCCGCGTCGAGCCCGCCGGAGACTCGAAAGGCCCGGACATCACCGGTCCAATCCGAGGTGTTGAGACTCGCCTGAAAGAGATAGCGGGAGGTGCCGGCGCTGCCGGTGCTGGAGGCCGGTGCGGCCGAGGCGGCATCGGCCTTCACCGACTCCGAAACGGTGCTAAGGACCCGCTGGAAGCTCCCCAGCAGGGCCTCCGGGTCCTGCGCGGTGCTGTGACCGCCGCGGCCATTGACCCCGGCGTGCCAAAGATCATCGACCCGCTCAGTCGCCGTCGGGGCCCGCCCGGGCAGGAAGGCGGACCAGTCCCCTGGGAATCCGTTGGTGAGGATGTTCAGCCCCACCCCGTAGTCTCCGCTCGGATAGGCGACCTCCCCCACCAGGCCCAGGCCCACGGTGAAGGTAGTGATGTGCTGCCAGTCCGCCGGATCATTCGCGGGGTTCCAGAAGACATAGGACGGATCTTCACCGCTGGGCACCTCGGGGTCCCGGATCAGGGTCCCAACCAGATCCTCCTCCGGGCGCAGATCGGTGATCCAGGAGTGGAAGACGACATCGGCGAGCCCGCCGGAATTGCTGTCCCAATAGGGCGTGGTGGCGGCGCTCTCCGTGTAGCCGGTGAGCCCGAGACTCTCGGCGAAAGTGCCCTCGCCGAGGGGCAAGCCCTGCGCGGTCCCGTCGTTGTTGGCCAACCAGGCCGCCGGTGGGGATCCATCGCTCCAGACGCCATCGCTGAAGATCAAGTGGAACTGGTTGCGGCAGGCGCGGACCGGGTTGCTATCCCCGCCGGTCGACTGAGGCTCCTCGAGATAGCTTCGGTCGTCTGAGCCGAAATCAAAGACCCGCACCGCCGCCCGCACGAGCGGTGTCTGCTCGTCCACCCGTACCGAAAGGTTGAACAGCCAGTCGTAGAAGTCAGCCACGCGCTCGGGGTCGAAGGAGCCGAAAGACTCAAACAGGCGGCTGAGGTCCTGGTCGTCGTCCAGGGACTGATAGGTCACCCGCACCTGCGGATTCAGCTCGGAGACCGTCCGGCTAATCACGGTCTTGAGCGTGAACCAGCGGTCGCGGTGGTAGGCATACCAGTTGACGAAATTGCGCCTGGCGAGCACCTCGGGGTCGGCCGCGCCGTCGGCTCCGAGCAACGTCTGCCGCTCGGTCAACCTGGTGGCGCCGATGCTGAGGTCCTCCGGGGAGCCGACCTCCACCCGCAGGAGACAGCCTTGGATCCATGACAACCGTTCCGCATCCGTCCCCTGGACCCGGAGGGCATCGAGCTGAGCGATTGAGCAGCTCGGCTGGAGCCAGTAATAGAAGGCGGGACAATCCGCCCCGCTCAGGCAGGCCGAGGCTTGGCTCCTGACGCTCTCCTCGAAGAGCTGCCTTTGGGCCAAATTGCTCGGCGCGGACGCCAGGAGGGCCAGGAAGTCGGACGTAAGCCGCTCCAGGTCCAAGGCGTACAGGGCGTCGCCGCTCGCGCAGAGGTTCAGAGCGTCTCGGCGCAGGGGGGCATAGTCGGTCTCCAGGTTCGACGTGCAGGAGACCACGGGCCCGAAGTCCCTGGGCGCCTGCTCGAAGTTGGATAGCTCGGCGCCAGGGAAAGGGGATCCGTCTGAGCCCAGCGGCGGTAGATAGGTGACCCTTGGGTCGTAGTACTGGCGGTTGACCCCACTGACCGTGTCGAGAACATAGTCCCAGACGTCGAATGCCCCCTCGGGCGACCCCTCGATGGCCCAGGAGTGGGCGTTGAGCATGCTCCTGGAGTTGTCCAGGGTAAGGATCAGATTGGGCGGCACCCCCTTGATCAGATAGGGCGGGGCATGGCTGATCGGGATACTGTCGAGGCCCCAGGCGAGCCCCACGGTAAAG
>JBLMWY010000006.1:0-5010 GCA_050257475.1 Bdellovibrio bacteriovorus | reverse complement strand
GGGCCGGTGCCCCTGACAGGGACCCAACCGACCGCGGCAGCGGCCTGAGTCGCGACCTGGCCCCCGCCGTGGGCCTGCTCGCCCTCTGCCTGGCGCTCGTGATCTGGGCCGGCCCCGTCCTCGACTTCAGCCGGGCGACGGCGGCCCAGATCCTGAACCCGGCGGCCTATGTCACGGCGGTGCTGGGGACAGACTCCGAGGCCACAGGGCCATGAAGCACCGGCTCCTGCCCCACCCCCTGCTCACGCCCATCCTGGCCCTCATCTGGGTGCTGCTGGCCAACAGCCTGTCACCTGGCCACATCATGCTTGGCCTGCTGCTCGGCTGGAGTATCCCCCTCTTCACCCTGCGGTTCTGGCCCGACGAGGTGCGGTTGCGCAGGCCCCTGGTGCTCCTGCGGTTCATCGCGGTGGTGCTCTACGACATCCTGGTGGCTAACTTCAACGTGGCCTACCTGATCCTGCGGGGCCCCAGGCGGCTTCAGCCCGGGTTCGTGGTGGTGCCCCTGACCATCAGCTCCGAGCTCGGGATCAGCCTGCTCGCCAACACCATCTCCCTGACCCCCGGGACCGTCTCCTCCTGGCTCAGCCCGGACCGGCGGAGCCTGGTGGTGCACGGGCTGGATGTCCGAGACCCGGCGGACCTGGTGGCAACCATCAAGCAGCGCTATGAGGCACCCCTGCTGGAGGTCTTCGAATCATGCTGAGCATCGCCGTCACCCTGGCCTTCGGCCTGGTCACCGCCGCCCTGGCGCTCAGTCTGTGGCGCCTGCTGCGGGGCCCCGACAAGCCCGATCGCATCCTGGCCCTCGATACCCTCTACGTGAATGCCATCGCCATCCTGGTGCTGCTCGGCATTCACCTGGATTCGTCGCTCTATTTCGAGGCGGCGCTGCTGATCGCCATGATGGGCTTCGTCGGCACCATCGCACTCTCCAAGTATCTGCTGCGCGGCGACATCATCGAATAGGTGCCAGATGCTGGAAGCCGCACTCTCCATCCTGATCCTGATTGGCGCCGCCTTCACCTTCGTCGGCTCCCTGGGCCTCACGCGCCTGAAGGATTTCTATACCCGCCTCCACGGACCCACCAAGGCCACCACCCTGGGCGTCGGCAGCCTGCTGATCGCGTCGATGCTTCACTTCAGCAGCCAGGGAAACGGGTTGAGCCTCCACGAGATCCTGGTCACCCTCTTCCTCTTCATCACCGCGCCGGTGAGCGCCCATTTGCTGTCGAAGGCCGCCCTGCACCAGCGCCTGCGCTCCCTGGCCCCGGTGCCCTCCCTGGTCGAGGAGGCGGATCACCCGTCGGGCAAGGAGGAAACCGGGGCCAAGGACCCGCGGACGTGAGGGCTTGCTGTTGGACCCGGGCCACCGGGACAAGCCCGCCGTTGCTGGCCAGGTGGTCCAGGGCTGGGCGCGGGGCCCTTCGAGTCGACCCCGCCCTGTTGGCCGAGGTGACAGGCCATATCCGGCAGGACCCTAGCGCCCGGGCCACCGAGCCCGACACTGGCCCCTCATTTCCGCGCAGAGGACAGGATGGACACGACGCTTCGCCGCTTCCTTGAGATCCCCTACGAGCAGTTGGAGGAGATGAACCTCCAGGCCAAGTCCGACCGCCTGGCGGGCGAGGACCCGGGCCGCATCCGCGAGGCGCGGATGAAATATCTCGCCGACGAGAAAGGCGTCAAGGCGGTGACCGTCTGCTTCACCGACCTGGAGGGGCGCTTCCATATGCTCGACTACGACAAGAAGTTCCTGTTGAAGTCGGCGGACAACCTCACCTTCGATGGCTCCTCGATCCGCGGCTTCTCCCGCCAGGCGGAGTCGGACCTGCGGCTCAGCATCGATTGGGCGGCGCTGCACTGGCTGCCGGCCGATGTGTTCGGTCCCGGCAAGGTGCTCGTCTTCGGCGATGTCGAGGACCAGGTCGGCGCCGCCTACGCGGGCGACCTGCGCGCCCGGCTCAAGGCCCTAAGCGCCGAGCTCAAGAGGCAGGACCTGGACGCCAACGTGGCCAACGAGATCGAGGGCTTCATCTTTCAGGGCCGCGACGCGGAGCAGCACTACGTCGAGGCCGGGCGTTTCGACTATGTCTCCACCGGCGGCTACTACCACGCACTGCCCGGCGACACCCTGCGCCGCTTCATCGACGCCTGCGCCGAGGTCCAGCGCGCGCTCGGCTTCGGAAACGAGAAGGATCACCCGGAGGTCGCGCCCTCCCAGTTCGAGATGAACTACGCCTACACGGAGGCGACCGTGGCCGCCGACCAGGTCCAGCTCTACAAGCTCATCGCGCGCCAGGTCGCGGCGCAGATGGGGCTGACCGCCTCGTTCCTGCCCAAGCCGGTCGCCAACGTCAACGGCAGCGGCTGCCACACCAATCTGTCCCTCGCCAAGAAGGGCAAGAACATCTTCTTCAGCAAGAAGGGCGAGGACGGCCTGAGCGCCGTCGCCTGGGGGTTCGTCAACCGGATCCTGGCCAACGCGGGTGACATCTGCCTGATCCTCAACTCCAGCGTGAACGCCTACCGCCGGCTCGATCCGAGGTTCGAGGCCCCCAACCAGATCAAGGTCTCCTCCTCGGATCGCGGCTCCATGATCCGCATCCCGATCGGCAACGAGCGCACCGCCCGCATCGAGGTGCGCTCGATCGCGCCCGACGCGAACCCCTATCTCGCCATCTATACGCTATTGAGGACCGGCCTCGAGGGCCCGGTGGCGGAGGACGGCATGGGCCAGAGGACGCGCCACCTGCCGGACAACATCTACGACGCCATTCGTCTGTTCAAGGCCAGCAAGTATGCGCAGGAGCTGCTCGGCCCCGACGTGCACGAGAAGTTCGCCGAGCTGAAGCTCGCCGCCGCCGAGCGCTGCCCCAAGGCGCTGGGATCCCGCGTCAAGCGCAGCGAGATCCAGTTCCACCACGAGGTCACGAACCAGTACCTCTGGGGCCTGTTCTAGAGCGGGGTCAGACGGTCCGCTCGACCGGGCTCAGGCCCGTGCCGAGCCCGTCCGCGTCGGTCCTGGGTCCGGGCGGCTGCTCCGACTGGCCGGGGCAGCTCATATAGCAAAGCACCCTCTGATCGAGTGAGCTGGCCCAGATCGTGAGCGCCGATTCCCGTGCCGGCTCGTCCGGCAGGTCGATGACGCGGACCGCGTGTGCCCACTGTGCCGCGTCCGGGACCAGCTCCGCCAGCCGGTTCGGTGACTCCTCGAAGAACTCCAGGCTCCAGTGGTTGCCGGCGCGGCCGGGAAACAACGCCAGGTAGAGGATGTCCATCTCCACCAGGTCGTTGAAGAAATGGGTGCCGAGCGAGACGTCAGGCACCAGGCTCTCGCGCATGGCCACGATCTCGCAGAGGACGGAGGCCGTGTCGATCTCCGCGAACGAGACCGGCACGCCCAGGGTCGGCATGGTCGTGCCCCAGCGGCCGGGTCCCGCCAGCATGACCTTGCGGGAGCGCTGCGCGTCGTCAAGGTGCAGGAGGCGGCCGATCAGCCGCGCCACCGCGTAGCGGTCCTGGGTCGGCAACTGGCCGTAGACGCTGGGCGCCACATAGATGACGCGGTCGATAATGTGCTGACGGCTCATGCCGATCACGGCCCCGCTGGCCTCCAGCACGATGTCCTCGGCGCCCACGCATTCCGGTAGGCTGCTAGCGGCCACGTCGGTGACGACCTGCAGGGGCCGGCACTGGACCAGGTTGATCTTGTACTGGTCCTCGCCGGCGAAGTTCGTCGTGAACTCGATATCGACGGGATACTCGTAGGCGTCCTCGAGGATCCTCAGCATCTGGCGCATGTCGGCGACGAAGCGGGTCTTCGCCAGCAGGTGCTCGAAGGTCAAGAGTTGCACCGAGGGTGGCGGCAGCCCCTGGTTGGCGGCCCGGCGCACCAGCCCCTCATCCGGCGAGGCGAAGATGTGCAGCGGCAGCTCGTCCCCGCGCCCTGCCATGTCCGAGAACTCCACGGGCACCACCTGGCTGGCGTCGAGGTCGATCACGTCCACGCGCCGCTGCGAGTACTGCCGCACCTCGTCGTCGTCGCTCTCGGGTCGGCGCTGGGGGGCGTTCAGGGCCACGACCCGGGTGTAGTCGTCGTCGGAGCGGTCCACCGCCCGGGTGCCGAGCCCGAACACCAGCCGCACCATGCCGGCCTTGGGGTCGATCAGCTTGTTCCAGACATAGGGATTGAGCGAGAGCCCCACCCCGGCCAACTGGGGGAAGAAGAGGTTGCCGTAGCGGCGGCCCGACACCCGCTGCACCAGGAGCGACATCTGCTCATCGCGATCCAGCAGGCCGCGCTGCTGGCGGTAGCGCAGGGCCTTCTCGCTCAGGGTGCTCGCATAGATGGTCTTGACGGCCGCCAGGAAGTCATCGAGACGCTTCCGGTAGGGTCCCTGATTGGCGCAGAACACGCTCTCGTACTTGCCCGCGAAGGCATTGCCGTAGCTATCCTCCAGCAGGCTGCTGGAGCGCACGATGATCGGCGACTGGCTGAAATAGTCGAGCATCTCGGCGAACTCCTCCATGAGCTCCTCGGGGAAGTGGCCGGTGATGATGCGCCGGCGCGCCTCGTGCAGGTCGTCGAGCAAGGCGTCCTGACCGAGGATCTGGCGTTGTCGATGCAGCCAGCAGCCATTGTCGACCAGGTAGGAATAAAAGATATCGGAGCCGATGAAGAAGGAATCGTGGGCTTCCAGCAGCTCGCCCCAGCGCGGGTCGACCTTGCGCAGGATGGCGCGCGCCAGCAGCATGCCCACCGACTTGCCGCCGATCAGACCCGTGCCGATGATCCGCTTCCAGATGGTGACCAGGTCCCCGACGTCGAGATAGCGCTCGGCCAGGCTGACGACGCGCTCGTCGCGGCTGAAGACCATGCGCGTCAGGGTCCGGAACACCTCCTCGGCCTCGACCCCAACGTCCTCGCCGCGCTGCAGCAGCTCCCAGACCCGCTCCGCCTGCAGGAAGGTGCGGTTCCACTTGCCGAGACGAAAATGCACGGCGTCC
>JBLMWY010000005.1:0-2699 GCA_050257475.1 Bdellovibrio bacteriovorus | reverse complement strand
TGCGCCTCACGGTGCTGAAGAAGTGGTTCGAGCGCCCCGGGCGGCTGCCGGCGTTCGCTCTCTGGGTGGCCTCGCGTGCAGTTGAGCAGGGCCGCTACTCGGGGGACTGGGCCTCGGACCTCTTCGCGGAGACCCAGACGTTATTGCGGCATTGGGGGTCAGGGGGCGGGCTCGACCGGGATGCGGCCGAACGCCTCCATCACCGGCTCCGGTCTTACCAGAGCACCTATCAGAAGCTGAAGTGGGGGGCCGCGCGGGTGGTCAAGGACGCTAACCTCCTGTTGATCGAGGATGCCTTGGCGATCTGCCTCTGGCACGCCAATGCCCCCTCCTTGGGCTACAAACTCGCGGTCGACTATTCCGCGCACTACGACCCCCGCTACGGCACGGGGCTGAACGGCCCGTCCCGTGACCGGCTGCAGGAACTGGTCGACTTCATCAGGCACCGTGAAGCCCTGGAGGCCGCGGCAGCGGAAGACGTGCATCCAGTGAACAAGGTGCAATAACGGCCCGGTTGTCCTCGGGAGCGGTGCGGCGATGGCACCCTTGACGGCGCTCGGCTGGCGTGACAGCGCCGTGGCGCTATGACCCTCCTGACCTTCACCCACACCGACCTGGGAGCCGTCACCACGCAGCCCCTGACCTTCATTGCCCGAAACGCCGCGGGACCTGGCGGAGATTGACGGACTGAACAGGTATCCGCGGGGGCAGCCCAGCTTGTACCAACGGATCTTGGTTCCCGTTCGCTCAGGCCCGGCTGCTGCGCTGGCCTGGGCCTAGGTCGGCATCTCGTTGCCGGGCTGCGGGGCGCGGGTGCGGAACTGGCCCGAGCACGCTGACGGTTAGGTCGCGAGCTCCAAGATATGCAGCGCCGCCTCACCGCCCACAGCAGAGCTTGTATTTTCTCCCGCTGCCGCAGGGACAAGGCTCATTCCGTCCTGTGCCGGGGAATTTCTTTACCACGCGTGCCCTCGGGGCTGGAGGCAGACCAGGACGCACCGGACCAGTTTGTGATGGGACCATCCTGGAAGGGTGGTGCAGCGCCGGAAACATCTCTCGATGGCGTTGGATCATCGGGATGACGACACCGCGGTTAAGATCCTCGAATTCCTCATCATCCATGCCGAACGCCTGCTGCATTTTGGTCAAAAACCCGTCTCGACTAGCCTGCGGCAGTATCGCGAGGTTCCAACAAAGCTGGCTCAGCTTAAACGCCCGCTCCAAGTCTTCAGGCGAACCATCAGACGCGTCGATCAACGGCTGGGCGAAACGGGACATGGCGTCTGCAAAGCCACCCATAGCACGATCTCTCCGGAAAGCCTGGAAGGTCAAGGTCGTAGCGCCGAGTATCTCAGATCCGGGTCTGAACGGCCCTGTTTCGGCTAGCGCGCCCGCACACACTGACCATGCGGGTATCCGGCGCCGCGCTAACCTCTCTCGTCTGTTCCCTCCCTGACCCGAAGACCGTGGCCCCCGAAATCCCCCGCTGGATCGTGCACCTCGACATGGACGCCTTCTATGCCGCGGTCGAGCAGCGTGACGATCCCGGGCTTCGGGGACGTCCGGTGGTGGTCGGTGCCCTGCCAGGCGGGCGCGGGGTAGTAGCCACCTGCTCCTACGAGGCACGGCGCTTCGGGGTCCGCTCGGCGATGCCGATCAACGAGGCCTACCGGCGCTGCCCGGACGGGGTCTACCTGCGCCCCCGGATGTCCCACTACCAGGCCGTCTCCCATCAGATCCGAACGGTCCTGGACACCTTCACCCCCGTGGTGGAGCCCATCTCTATCGACGAGGCGTTCCTCGACGTGTCGGGGCTCGAGGGGCTGTTCGGCCCGCCGGAGGCGATCGGTCGGCAAATCAAGGAGGCGGTGCGCACCGCGGTGGGGTTGACCGCCTCGGTCGGCATCGGGCTAAACCGGCTGGTAGCCAAGCTCGCCTCCGCCTTCCGCAAGCCAGAGGGCCTGGTCGTGGTGGCTCCCGATGAGGTCCTGGACTTCCTGGCGCCGCAGCCGGTAGGCATCCTGCGCGGCGTCGGCCGCCGGACCCTGCCTCTGCTTGAGCGGCTCGGGCTGCGCACCGTGGCGGACCTGCGCCGTCTGTCGCTTACCGAGCTGCAGCGCCACCTGGGGCCCCGAGCGGCTGCCAGCCTCTACCAGCAGGCCCGGGGCATCGCCTCCGACCGGGTCGGCGAGCACGGCCCGCGCAAGTCCCTCTCCAAAGAGACCACCTTCGGCCAAGACGTGACCGACCCCCGGGTGCTGTCCGACACCCTGCGCAACGTGGCCGCCGAAGTCGCGGCTGCCGCCCGACGCGAGGGCATCGCCGGGAGCACCGTCGTCCTTAAGATCCGCTTCGCCGGCTTCGAGACCCACACCCGACAACGGCGCCTCGACCACCGAAGCGACGACGCCCGCACCCTGTTTGCCGTCGCCTGGGCCCTCTACCAGGCCGGTCGTTGGGAAGGGCGGCCCGTGCGCCTGATCGGGCTCGGGATCGGCGACCTCGGGGCCCCAGACCCAGCCCAGCCCGACTTGTTCGAGGCCGCCAAGGCGCGGCCGGCCGACAGCGAGGGGGCGCGCCGGCTCGCTGCCACCCTTGACAGGATCGAGGCCTGGTTTGGCGCGGGGGCGCTCCAGCGGGGACTCAAGGGTGACGAGCGGGAGGCCGAGCGCGACTGACCATTGAGCCCTACACCGCGC
>JBLMWY010000004.1:0-7001 GCA_050257475.1 Bdellovibrio bacteriovorus | reverse complement strand
CCTTGATCTGCACCACACCCTGCGCTTTATCGGCCCCCTCGACCAGGAGGCGCGGGGCCGGGTCGAAAGGGCCGCCGAGACGGTCCAGGGTCAGGCCCCGGTGTACCTGCGCATCGAGCGGGTCGGCCATTTCGCCCGCGCCAGGGTCCTCTGGGCCGGGCCCGCCGCGCCGGGGGAGGGACTCATTGAGCTGGTCGCCCGGCTGGAGGAGGCCCTGGTGGCCCAGGGCTTCGCGCCCGAGCCCCGGCCCTTCCGCGCCCATATCACCCTGGCCCGCAAGGTGCGCCGGCCCCCGCGGAGGGCCTGGGGTGCCCCGGTGCCCTGGCTGGCGCGGGAGCTGGTCCTGGCCGCGGGCCAGGAGGGGCGCCTGCCTCGATACGGTGTGCGCCGCTCCTGGTTGCTGACCGGAGCCCTGGGCCAGCCTCCCGAGCGGTCGCCCGCGCGCGCCGAAGGGCACGCGGAGCCAGGGTCCCCATTCGGGGAGGACTGACGGGCCCTCAGGGCCTGTGCGATACTTGGCCGCTTTAGATTTCGGTGAGTGAGCGACCTTAGGTCGGGCTCCTCCCGTCCGGTCCAACGGAGACTGCATGGACGAGAACCGCAAGCGGGCCCTGGCCGCGGCCTTGACCCAGATCGAGCGCCAATTCGGCAAGGGCTCGGTGATGCGCATGGGCGACGTGGGTGCCGTGCGCAACATCGACGTCATCTCCACCGGCTCCCTGGGGCTCGACCTGGCGCTCGGGATCGGCGGCGTGCCCCGGGGCCGGGTGGTGGAAATCTACGGCCCCGAGTCCTCGGGCAAGACGACGCTGACGCTACACATCGTGGCCGAGGCCCAAAAGCTTGGCGGGACGGCCGCCTTCGTCGACGCCGAGCACGCCCTGGATCCCGTCTACGCCGCCAAGCTCGGCGTCAACATGGACGAGCTCCTGGTCTCCCAGCCCGACACCGGTGAGCAGGCCCTGGAGATCACCGACATGCTGGTGCGCTCGGGTGCTGTCGACGTGGTGGTGGTCGACTCGGTGGCGGCCCTGACCCCCAAGGCCGAGATCGAGGGCGAGATGGGTGACTCGCACGTGGGTCTGCAGGCGCGGCTCATGTCCCAAGCGCTCCGTAAGCTCACCGGCAACATCAAGCGCTCCAACGCTGTCGTCATCTTTATCAACCAGATCCGCATGAAGATCGGCGTGATGTTCGGCTCTCCGGAGACCACGACTGGCGGCAATGCGCTCAAGTTCTACGCCTCGGTGCGGCTCGACATCCGCCGCACCGGCAGCATCAAGAAGGGCGATGAGGTCATCGGCAACGAGACCAAGGTGAAGGTGGTCAAGAACAAGGTCGCCCCACCCTTCAAGCAGGCGGAGTTTGACATCCTCTACGGGGAGGGGATCTCGCGGGAGGGCGAGATTGTCGATCTCGGGGTGTCCGCCGGCGTGATCGAGAAGTCCGGGGCCTGGTACAGCTATGGGGGCAACCGCATCGGTCAGGGCAAGGACAACGCGCGGACCTATCTTAAGGAGAACCCAGAGTTGGCGCGCACCATCGAGGCCCGGATCCGCGAGCAGCTCCTGCCCAAGCCCGCCGAGGAGGGCACGGTGGCGGAGCCGGCGGGGGGCGAGTCCTGATCCCGAATCCCCGAGCCTGGGCGGCGCCGGCCGCGGACGGGTCTGAAGGGGAGGGCGAGGCGCCCGACGCCTGGAGCCTCCCTGGCCGGGACCCGGCGGCGATCGAGCGACTCGCCCTCAGGCTGCTCGCCGTTCGCGAGCACTCCCGCCTGGAGCTTGCCCGCAAGCTGGGGGCGCGGGGGTTAGACCCGGCGCTGGTGGCCCTGGTGATCGACCGGCTCGCCCGGGAGGGGGCGCTGGACGAGGCGCGTCTGGCGGAGCACTACGTGGCCGAGCGGGCGGGCAAGGGCTTCGGTCCCCTGCGCATCCTCGCCGAGCTGCGGGAGAAGGGCCTACCGGAGGACCTCATCACCCCCCATCTCCAGGGGTTGGAGGGATTCTGGCGGGACGCCTTGGCCGCCGTCCATGACCGCCGCTTTGGCCCAGACCGCCCGAGCGACCGCGCCGACTATGCCAGACGCGGGCGCTTCCTGGAGCAGCGCGGCTTCCCCCCCGAGATGATCCGCCGATACTTGCGTTGGAACGACTGACCGATCCCTCCGGACCAATCCCTGGCCCACCCCGGACCATCCGAGCGACCCATGATCACCAGTGCCGAGCTGCGTAAGAGCTTTCTCGATTACTTCGCCGAGCGGGACCATGAGCGGGTGCCCTCCAGCCCCCTCATCCCGGCGAATGATCCCACCCTGCTCTTCACCAATGCCGGCATGGTGCAGTTCAAGGAGGTGTTCCTGGGCCGCGAGCGCCGTCCCTACAATCGGGCCGTGAGCTCCCAGCGTTGTGTGCGCGCCGGCGGTAAGCACAATGACCTGGAGAACGTGGGCTATACGGCCCGCCACCACACCTTCTTCGAGATGCTGGGCAACTTCAGCTTCGGGGACTACTTCAAGCGCGAGGCCATCGAGCTCGCCTGGGATTACCTCACCCGCGTCCTGGGGCTGCCCGCGGAGCGGCTCTGGGTGACCGTCTTCACCGAGGACGAGGAGGCAGCCGCCATCTGGCTGGACGAGATTGGGGTGGACCCGGGGCGCTTCTCCCGCTGCGGGGCGAAGGACAACTTCTGGTCCATGGGCGATACGGGTCCCTGTGGTCCCTGCACCGAGATCTTCTACGACCACGGTCCCGGCATCCCGGGCGGACCGCCGGGCTCCCCGGACGAGGACGGCGACCGCTACGTCGAGATCTGGAACCTGGTTTTCATGCAGTACAACCGCGCCGCGGATGGGACCCTGTCGACCCTGCCCCGCCCCTCGGTGGATACCGGCATGGGGTTGGAGCGGCTGGCCGCGGTCATGCAGGGGGTCCACAGCAACTACGAGATCGACCTCTTCGTCAACCTGATCGCGGCGGCCGCGGAGGCCACCGGCTGCAGCGACCGATCCGATCAGTCCCTGCGGGTCATCGCCGACCACATTCGCTCCGCCGCCTTTCTGATCGCCGACGGGGTGACCCCCAGCAACGAGGGGCGCGGCTATGTCCTGCGCCGCATCATGCGCCGGGCCATCCGCCACGGCTATCGGCTGGGTCAGCCCGCCCCCTTCTTCCACCGCCTGGTGGCGCCGCTGGTGGCCGAGATGGGCGATGCCTATCCCGAGCTCGTCGCCGCCCAGCCCCAGGTGGAGCGGGTGATCCGTCTGGAGGAGGAGCGCTTCGCCGAGACCCTGAGCCACGGGATGGGGATCCTGGAGGAGGCGATCGCCGAGCTTGGAGACCGCCGGGTTATCCCCGGGGAGACGGTCTTCAAGCTCTACGACACCTATGGTTTCCCCACGGACCTGACGGCTGACGTGGCCCGGGAGCGCGGCCTCGCCCTGGATATGGAGGGCTTCGAACGGGCCATGGACCGCCAGAGGTCTCAGGCCCGGGCCGCGAGCCGCTTCGGGATGGAGCAGGGCCTGGCCCCCGACCTCCAGGGCGAGACCGAGTTCTGCGGCTACGACCATCTGATAGACTGGGCCACGGTGGTGGCCCTCTACCGGGATGGGGTCTCCTGCGACACCCTGGCGGAGGGTCAGGAGGGCCTGGTGGTCTTGGATCTGACGCCCTTCTATGGCGAGTCGGGCGGCCAGGTGGGGGACCGGGGCTGGCTGACTGGCGAGTCGGGCCACTTCGAGGTCTCCGACACCCAGAAGCAGGGTGCGGGCATCTTCTGCCATCTCGGGCGCGTATCTCAGGGCCAACTCGGTGTGGGTGACAGGATCGAGGCGGCGGTGGATGGCGCGCGGCGCCGCGCCACGGCGCTGAATCACTCCGCCACCCATCTGCTGCATGCGGCGCTGCGTCAGGTCCTCGGTGGTCATGTCCAGCAGAAGGGCTCGCTGGTGGGGCCCGATCGCCTGCGCTTCGACTTCTCCCACTTCGAGCCCGTAACCCGGGAGCAGCTTCTGGCCATCGAGCGCCTGGTGAATCAGGAGATCCGGGAGAACCACCTGGTGGAGACCCGCATCATGAGCCTTCAGGACGCCAAGGCCTCGGGGGCGGTGGCCCTGTTCGGCGAGAAATACGGCGACCAGGTCCGTGTGCTGCGCATGGGTGACTTCTCCACCGAGCTCTGCGGCGGGACCCATGTGAAGGCGGTAGGTGACATCGGGCTCTTCAAGATCGTCTCCGAGGGCGGCATCGCCGCCGGGGTCCGGCGCATCGAGGCCATGACCGGCGCGGGCGCCCTGGACTGGGTTGAGGCGGACGAGGACCGGGTCCTGCGCCTCGCCGGGCTCCTCAAGGGCGGCCGCGACGACTTGGACGACCGGGTGGCGGGGCTCCTGGAGCGAAGCCGGGGCCTGGAGAAGGAGCTGGAGCAGCTCAAGGCCCGCCTGGCGAGCAGCGCTGGAAAGGACCTGGCCTCCCAGGCCCGAGAGATCGCCGGCATCAAGGTCCTGGCGGCCCGCCTGGACGGGGTCGATCCCAAGGCCCTGCGCGAGACCCTGGACCAGCTCAAGGATAAGCTCGGTTCCGGCGTGGTGGTGCTCGCGGCCGAGTCCGACGGAAAGGTCAGCCTCGCCGCCGGTGTCACCAAGGACCTCACCGATCGCTTCAAGGCCGGCGACCTGATCCGTGAGGTGGCCGCCCAGGTGGGCGGCAAGGGCGGTGGCCGACCTGACATGGCCCAGGCGGGCGGCAATGACCCGGCCGGCATCCCCGCGGCCCTGGAGCTTGTCCCCCGCTGGGTCGAGGAGCGCATACAAGCCTAGACTCACCCGGCCCTCGGCCCTCGGCCGTCGGCCCTCGGCCGTCGGCCCTAGAAACTCGTTTCTCTGATTGCCTTGCGAGCTTCCCATGTCTCTGATCGTCCAAAAATACGGCGGAACCTCTGTCGGTAGCCCGGAGCGCATCCGCGCCGTCGCCGAGCGCGTCAAGCGCTGGCGGGACCAGGGCCACAAGATGGTGGTGGTGGTCTCGGCCATGTCCGGCGAGACCGATCGGCTCATCGCCCTGGCCAAATCCATCCAGGCGCGTCCGGTTCCGCGGGAGCTCGATGTCCTGCTCTCCACCGGGGAGCAGGTCACCATCGCGCTGCTCTCCATGGCCCTGGATGCCATCGGGTGCCAGGCGCGCTCCTATACCGGAGGTCAGGTCCACATCCTGACCGACAGCGCCCACAACAAGGCCCGCATCCGCGACATCGACGCCGCCCGGGTGCGGGCGGATCTGGATGCGGGCCGGGTGGTGGTGATCGCCGGCTTCCAGGGCATCGACGAGCACGGCAGCATCACCACCCTGGGCCGGGGCGGATCAGACACCTCCGCCGTGGCGGTCGCCGCCGCCCTCAAGGCCGACGAGTGCCAGATCTACACAGACGTGGATGGCGTCTACACCACGGATCCACGGGTGGAGCCTCGGGCCCGGCGCCTTGCCCGCATCACCTTCGAGGAGATGCTGGAGATGGCCAGCCTGGGGTCCAAGGTCCTGCAGATCCGCTCGGTGGAATTTGCCGGCAAATACAAGGTCCCAGTACGCGTGCTCTCCAGCTTCGGCGAAGGGGAGGGCACCCTGATCAGCTTCGAGGAGGAAACCGTGGAAAGCGCCCAGATCGCCGGCATCGCCTTCAGTCGCGACGAGGCCAAGCTCACCATCCTGGGGGTGCCGGATCAGCCCGGCGTCGCCCACCGGATCCTGGGCCCCATCTCGGATGCCAACATCGAGGTGGACATGATCGTCCAGAACATCGCCCCGGACGAGGCGACCACGGACTTCACCTTCACGGTCCACCGCAATGACTACGAGCGGGCCCTGGAGATCCTCAAGGGCACGGCGGCCGAGCTCTCGGCCCGTCAGGTCCTGGGGGATGCCCACATCGTCAAGATCTCCCTGGTGGGGGTGGGCATGCGCAACCACGCGGGGATCGCGAGCCGCATGTTCGCCGCCCTGGCGAGGGAGGGGATCAATATCCGCATGATCTCCACGTCTGAGATCAAGATCTCGGTGGTGGTGGACGAGAAATATCTGGAGCTTGGGGTGCGCGCCCTGCACGAGGCGTTTGAGCTCGATCGCGTGCCCGAGGGCGCCTGACGCAGGGACCTGTGGCCGAGATGCCCGTGACATCCCGTCAATAGCATTGTGCGATGCCAGGTTGAATTATTGACGAACGGCAATTTTTCGGCCTAATCTCCTACTGGTACACTCTCCTTGGGAGGAGCCTGCCTCTCGCTTGGTCTTATGGTGTGGTCCCACCGCCCGACACGACGCGGGATTGCCTAGGGTCGGGAGCTCTGGGTCCACGAACTCGGAAAATGGAAAAGGGAGACAACAATGTTGATTCTTACTCGCCGAGTGGGCGAGACGTTGATGATCGGCGACGAGGTCACTGTCACCGTCCTAGGGGTCAAGGGCAATCAGGTGCGGATCGGCGTGAACGCCCCACGGGACGTCGCCGTGCACCGTGAAGAGATCTACGAGCGCATCAAACGGGAGCAGGCAGAGGCGAGCCACGGCTCGGGTGCCTCCGGTGCCAATGGGCAGGGCGGTTACCCCGATTAGGTGGCAGGTTTTCCCCGTCCACGTTAGAATGCCGGGCGTCTGCTGCAGGCGCCCGGCCCCACCCCCAGTGATGCCCAGCCTTCTGCTTTCCACGGCAGCCCGGGCGGCGCAGGCCGCCGACTCGCAGCGTTGACACCGGAGAGATGGCCGAGAGGCTGAAGGCGCTCCCCTGCTAAGGGAGTATGGGTCAAAAGCCCATCGAGGGTTCGAATCCCTCTCTCTCCGCCATTTTGTTCAGTAAAAGCTTTAAGGATCAGAAGCTTACTTCATTAAGATGGCGGACAGTCCCCCAATTGGTCCCCCTCTTGAACTGGACTCGCCCAAGGTTGGGCCGAAATACTCCCGCCGCGCGGCCCGAAACTCAGTCGGACTGACTTCAACGGCAACCGAATCCAGAAC
>JBLMWY010000003.1:0-12799 GCA_050257475.1 Bdellovibrio bacteriovorus | reverse complement strand
GGGCCGCCTGATCGAGGAGCCGGGCCACACGTCGCCAGCCGTACTCCAGGTTGGCGCGGGCGCTCCGATGGGGGAAGAGGCTCGCCTCCTGGAAGACATAGCCGAGGGGGCGGCGATGGGTCGGAACGAATCGGCGGTTGTCCTGCCAGACCCACCCTTCATCCAGAGGTGCCCTTGGGGCGCACGCTCCAGCCCGGCGATGCACTGCAGCAAGGTGGTCTTACCCGAGCCCGAGTGACCGAAGAGGACCGTGACCCCGAGGCCCGGCAGGTTCAGGTCCACACCTAGGCGGAGCCTGGATAGCCGAGGTTGAAGCTGGCCTGAATGCGCCCCGGGTCCATCATGGATGCACCACCAGGTAGCGTCGATTGACGACGTAGACCGCGAGGAGCAGCAGGAGGGAGGCCACGAGTAATCCACCCGCCAGCAGATGGGCGCTGGCATAGTCCATGGACTCGGCGTGGTCGTAGATGGCGATGGAGAGGACCCGTGTCTCACCGGGGATGTTGCCACCCACCATGAGCACGACCCCGAACTCCCCGACCGTATGGGCGAAGGTCAGGGTCAGGGCGGTGAGGAATCCGCGCCGGGAGAGCGGCACCACCACAGTGAAGAAGCGGTCCCAGGGACCGGCCCTCAGGGTCGCCGCCACCTCGGTCATGCGGCTGCCCACGGCGGCGAAGGCGTCCTTTAGGGGCTGGACCATGAAGGGCAGGGAACAAAGGGTGGAGGCCACCACCAACCCGGTGAAGGTGAAGGCGAGATGGGGCAGCCCCGAGCGCCCACCTCAAGCCCCGGTGGGAACCTCCCGCGAGCGCACCCCCCGGGGCGGTCTGGGCGGGCCCTCACGCCACAGGGCCGGTCGGGAGAACCGGTCCCAGCCCCAGCGCAGCCAGCCGAGCAGACGCAGGGCCAACCATAGGGCCCAGGCGAGCATCAGGGCCCGGTAGACCCAGATGGGCACCGAGATGACGCTGACCTCGGGCGTTCGGGGGCCACCCCGATCCTGGTACCAGTTGAGAACCCCGCCATGGGACCCGTTGCCTAGGATCTGCATGTCCGGGCGGCCGAGGAGCCCTTGGGAGACGGCGGTGACGAGCCCCGCGAGCGCCGCCACCGTGAGCGCGACCAGGCCGATCTGGGCCAGGTTGTACCGCCATCGCGGCGCCTCATCCGTCAGCCGCTCGCGCAGCCCCAAGGCGATCAGCCACCCCGCCACTAGCAGGGCCACCCAGATCTGAGCGAGGCTGAGGCCCACGCCGAGCAGCAGCCAGTCGTGGGCACGCAGCGGGGTCAGGCGCATCCGAGCCAGGGCCAGGGAGAGCCCGGCAAGCACCGGCAGAACCGCCCAGAAAAGCACCACCGGACCCATCTGCGGACCGCTCGTGAAGAGCACCCAGCGATCCGGCGGCAGGGTCAGGGAGAGGCTCAGGTTGACCGCAGGGACCCCGAGGTCCGGGCCATTGGGGCGGAGCCGGATCGGCAGCGACCCGCCCTCTCGCCATTCGATGGCGACCGATTGACTGCCTGGGACCAGGGGCAGCTCCAGGTCGACCCCTGGCGGCGGTAAGGGGCGCTCCTGGCCGTCCACCAGGAACCGTACCGGCTCCGACCCCGCGGGCAGCCGGATGGCATGGGTCCCGCCTTGGGTGCTGCGCAGGGCGAGCCGCAGCTCCGACGCGCTGGCCCGTCGTCCAGGGCTGAGCGCGAGGTCCACCCGGTCCAGGGTTAGGGTCGGGCCGGGCACTGCCTCGGGTCGGGTCAGGACCAACTCCAGGGTCTCGCCCGGCAGGGGTCGCCAGGTGGGCAGCCAGCGGTCGGAGACGGAGCGCTGACCCACCGGCGGGATGCCGCTCCAGGTCAGATGCCAACGGGGGCTCAGGTCGAGGGCCCAGGACTCGACGATCTCCGTGCCCGAGGCGGCCACAAGCTCGAGCCGCTCCTGGGGCTCCAGGCTGGAGGACCAGCCGGTCTCCTTGACCCCAGGTCCCAGGCTGGCCAGGGCCTGGCCCTCGCGGACCTCGACCCCTGGCGTTTGCACCGATTCACCGGGCAGGAGTGGCACTGGGACCAACACCGGGGGCTCCACCGGCGAGAGCCGGCGCACCCGGGTCTCCACCCGCGAGTCGATCCCGAGGCTCAGGGACCGTTCCACCCGGAGGAGCGGCGGCAGCCGCTCCTGGACCAGGGTCTGGAGTGCCTCTGCACCCGCTCCCGACAGGCGCACCAGCCGAAGCTGGGCCCCGGGTCGACCGGCCGAGTCCAGGCCCCCCAAAGTCCAGCCGCTCACCTCAGCCCGCACCAGGCGGGGTCTCAGCGGGAATGGGATCTCCACCTGGGGGCGGTCTGGCAAGGGGCCGGTCAGCTCCACCCGATGGCGCCCCACCCCGATGGGGACCAGGAGCCGGGACCCGGCCCCCCGGCGGATGCCATCCAGAGGCTCCCCATCCAGGGTCAGGAGCTCGGGCAGCCAACCACCGGGCCCGCCCGGAATGGCGGCCGCCACCGGGGCCGCGGCGTCCAGGACGAGCACCAGGCGCAGGGTGCCGGCGTCGGCGCTCAGATCCAGACGCGAGAGCTCCACGCAGTCCGGCAGGCAATCCGGGGGCTCCAGGAGCCGCCTCTGGAGCTCCCCCAGAACCTCCGGTGTGGGCAGGGGCTCGGCTCGGGCGTCGCCGCCCGGGACGCTGACAATCGCCAGCAGGAGCAAGAGCGGCCAGACGCGGGTGCGCCAGGGTTCGCCGGCCGAGCTCAGCAATCCGCCGCGCGAGCCGTCCGACCCCAATCGACCGATGAGTCCCGCCATGCGCAGACCCAGGAGGGCCACGAGCAGGGCCCCGGTCAGGGACCACAGGAGGTTCCAGCGGGGCGTAAGGAGCCAGAGACGGGCCATCTCCCCTGAGGGCACGGGGCCGCTCCAGCTCAGGTCGAAGGAGCTCCAGGCCCAATCCGGCATCCCGGGTCCGGTCTGCACCCGGGCGCCGGGCTCGATGGCGTCCAGGGGCGATCTTTCGCGCGGGGCAGGGGTGCCGACGACCCCGGCAACACCAGCCCCGAGCTTAGACCTCAATCCACTCTCCGAGGGCTCCGCCATCGACTCCAGCCTTGGAGCCGCCGGGGCCTGATCGAAAATGCCCGGCGGCCTCTCCAGCCCGGCCCCCGAGATCGCCGCCCAGGGCCGCTGAAGCTGCGGCCAGAGCCCGTCCCGCACCTGGGCGACCAGGAAGGGGAGCCCTACCACCAGCAGGGCCAGGAGGCTCAGCCGGAAATACCAGATGACCAGGGCCCGAATGCGGCCCAGGGTGGCCCGGCCAGGGTCCAGGGGCAAGAGCCTCAGCAGGGCGGCACCCGCCAGCAGGTGCAGCCACAGGTGGCGGGGAGCCCCCAGGGCCTGCCAGGTGAGGACCAGGGCGGCAAGGGCGAGAATCCCCCAGGGCCAGCCCCAGAGCCGCGCCACCCCCAGGGTCAGGATCAGCACCAGGAAAAGGTCCAGCAGCGTCCATCGAGCCAGCCAGCTCTGGGGGAGGTTATCGACGCCCGACAGGGCCAGCAGGTCCCATCCCGGCGGCAGATGCAAGCGAGCGCGGATGGAGCCGAGATCGAGACCCCAGCCGGATGCCGGGACCAATGTGGGTCCAGCCTCCAGGCGGGAATGGGCGACCAGTTGCAGCTCCCCACGGCGCACCTCCACCCCCGGCGGGTCACCCTCGGCGAGCCGGGTGATGAGCCGCGGCTCCCCGTCCACCTGGATCTGGCCTAGGGTAAGGGGTGGCGCAAGCTCCAGGCGCCAGCTACGGGTGAGGGTCCCCGCAAGGCGGTCGCGTACGCTGTAGCCACCGCCGTCGAAGTCCAGCCATAGATCCCTGGAGAGATTCAGGCGGTCGGAACCAGGGTCCGGGTCTCCCCGCCGCTGCACCAGCAGGCGCAAGCTGTCTCCGGCCCCCAAGCGGTAGGCGGGCAGGCGCGACCAGTCCGGCGGCACCCCGCTCTGGGATGGATCCACCGTCGGGGCCCCGCTCAGCTCCACCTGGCGCAGGTCCGCTCGGGCGGCGAAGGACCAGACCTCCAGCTCGGGCCAGGGGGGCTCCGCAGACCCTAGGGTCAAGGTCTCGACCAATCCCGGATGCTGGGCCTCCACCTCCACCACCCAGCTCCCGGGTCGGACCTGGAGCTGCAGGCGTCCGTCCAGGCCCAGACGGGAAGGGACGGGACTGCGGACACCCAAGGGGATGGCGCCGGGCAGCAGGACAGGCCCCAGGGTGACCAGGCGGGCGCGCCCGGCGACCTCCAGCTCCAGCCGAGTGATGGTCCTCAGGGGCAGATCGTCTTCGATCCGCCGGTAAATCCGGATCCCCAGCCGCTCCCCCTCCCCCGCTTGCCGCGTCTGGCCCGTGTCCCCGAGCCACAACCGGCCGTCGGTCTCCCGGCGCGGTGCCGCCACCGGCTCGCCATCGAGCACCAGCGACACCAGGCCGGTCTCGGGCGGCAGGGGCAGGCCCTCTGGGCGCCGCGTCCATTCAAAGCGGCCGCTGATCGCGTGCTCGCCGGGCGGCAGCTTTACCGCCGGGCGGCCCTCTCGCAGCACCACCGCGAGGGGCCCCTCCGGGCCCTCGGTGTCCTGGGGCCAGAGGTCGGGATCCCCGGGCAGGGGCACCCAGGATTCGGCATAGAGCTGCCAGCGCTGGGCGAAGTCCCCACCCCCGGCACCCAGCTCCAGATGCAGGCGACCCGGCCAGGCACAGAGGCGAGGCGTCGGATCGCCGGCCCGTCGGCTCCGCCCCTCAGCGGGCTCAGCCGAGGCCGGGGCCAGGGGATCGAGGGGACAAGGACGTGGGTCACGGCCCTCCAAGACCCAGGGGATCCAAGGCTCCAGGGCCGCCGGGACCGCGACGGGCGGGACCCCGGTCTGCGCCTGGATAGAGGCCCACGGGCCCCAGCCCCAGATCACCAGCAACAGTGGGAGCAGGGGCAGGTGACGGGTGTGGGATGGCATGGGCGCGCTCCGGCCAAGGCGGTGCGGCCAGTGTAGCCGAGGGGCCGACTGCCAGATGGGCAGCGGTTCCGCCCTGCATCCTCAAGCGTCCGCGGCAGGTGAATCCAAGGATCCCTTGCGGTATCGTGCCCGGTCTTTCGGCCAGCGAGCTCCGGTCCTACCCATGCGCTTCGAAGTCAGCAAAGAAGACATCAAAAAGGCCAACGTGCCCCACGAGATCTTCCTTACCAACCTGATCGGCAATCACATCCTGATGACAGTAGCGGCCGGCGGCGTAGCCGGCAGCTTCCCCTGGGTGATGGCCGTCATCCCGGCGATCTCCTTCGGCCTGCTCAGCTACATCCTGTGGCGCGCCCGCTGGTCCTTGACCCGGGATCCCTGGTATGTGATGTGCCACTGGCAGTTGACCGCCCGCCGCGCCCGCATCTTCATCGCCATGCTCAGCCTGCTGCTGGTCGTCATGGCCCTGGGCTGGGCGGGCTATACCTACGGGGGAATGATGAAGGAGGCGGTGTGGGCCCTGATCGGGGGCACCGGCATCCTGCCCATCATGGTGACGGTGCTGGTGCTGGTGATCGTGGAATCAGACGCGCTCTACCACGCAAACCAGGCCAAACTGCCAAAGTGGGTCGTGCAGCGCTACCCGAACCCTCACGCCAAGGTTATCGCGGAGGATGACCATGCCCACCTCACCCACTGAGGTGAGCCATCCTCGCGGCCGTGCACCCGGGTCCCGACTAGGCGCGAGCACACCGGGCCGGGTCCAAGATCAGGAGCCCGGGGCCGCCTGCGAGTCGGCCGCGGGTCCGGCCACGGGCGCCGCGGGCGCCCCGCCCTTGGCGGCGACCTCCTGGCCGACCAAGGCATTAAGCACCTCGACCAACTTGTCCTGGCTGCCGGTCTGGGAGGGACTGGTGCGGTACTTGCCGTTGATGATCAGGGCCGGAACCCCATCGATCCCGTAGCGGCGACCCATCTCGTCGGCCTTGCGCACCCGCGCCTCCACGTAGAAGGAGTTGTAGGCGGCGCGGAACTCCTCGGGGTCGATCCCAATCTCCCCGGCGAACTTCACCAGGTCGTTCTCGCTCATGATCGAGCGCTTTTGGACCTGCATGGCCTTGAACAGGGCCTCGTGGAAGACATCCAGCTTGCCCAGGGACTCCGCCGCGTAGTAGGCCCGCGCATGGGGCTCCCAGCGGGGGCCCGTCGCGGGCATGCGGCGGAAGGCGACCCCCGCGGGCTTGGTGGCCACCCATTGCTCCATCACCGGCTCTAGGTGCCAGCAGTGGGGACAGCCGTACCAGAAGACCTCCAGGACCTCGATCTGGTCGCCGGTCTCGGTGGGCTGGGCCGGCTTGAGCACCGCATAGTCGATGCCCTCGTCGAGCGCGGCCAGGGGCAACGGTATGATGAGGGCGGCGAGCAACAGGCCGCGGAGTCGGACGGAACGCATCATTCCAAGCATGGTGGTTTCCTCGTGGATCTTGGAGATCGTTGGGCTTGGGTGCCGTGGTGCTCGGCGTCAGCCCCAATGGTCACGCCGAACCAAAGAAAATCAAGCGGCGGCGAAGTCGAGCACCAACCCGAGAAACACCGCCATGCCGAGGTAATTGTTGTTGAGGAAGGCCTGGAAACAGGCTGCCGGGTCCCGGTTGCGGATCAGCCACTGCTGGTAGAGCGCCAAGGCCGCCGCCAGCTCAATGCCCGCAAAGTACCAAAGACCCCGTCCGGCGGCGAAACCGACCCCGACCAGGATGCCGAGCATCAGCACCTGGAGCAACCCGGTGGCGACCCTGTCCCAGTCACCGAACAGGATGGCCGTGGACTTGATGCCGATCTTGCGATCGTCCTCCCGGTCCACCATCGCATACTGGGTGTCGTAGACCAGGGCCCAGACCAGGGTGGCGGCAAACAGCGCCCAGGCCAGGGCCGGCAGCGATTCCGTGACTGCCATGAAGGCCATCGGGATGGCCCAGCCGAAGGCGGCCCCCAGAAAGAGCTGGGGGACATGGGTAAAGCGCTTCATGAACGGATAGATCAGGGTCAGCGCCAGGGCCATCACCGAGAGGGCCACGGTCTGCCAGTTGAGCAGCAGCACCAGCCCGAAGGCCGCCAGGCTGAGCGCCAGGAACACCATCACCGCCTCGGCCGGCGACACCAGGCCAACCGCCAAGGGGCGCTCCCGGGTGCGGGCCACATGGGCATCGAAGCCTCGGTCGGCGAAGTCATTGATGGCGCAGCCGGCCGAGCGCATCAGCACCACCCCGAGCACGAACACCAGAACAACCGGCCAAGGGGGCTCGCCCTCCCCGGCTAGCCACAGGGCCCACAGGGCCGGCCACATAAGTAGGAAGATCCCGATGGGCCGGTGCAGCCGCACCAGATGGACATAGGCCCGCAGCCGCTCGCGCCAGCCCCCCGAGACGGGCTCGGACCGGCGATCGCCGACCTTGACCTCTGGAAACTCCGTGTCCGACATCGCGAACCGCTGCTCAAGGATGGGCGGCGGATTATGCCACAGGCGTCCCACCGGGTTGGGCCACCGCCCCGAGGTCGAGGTCCAGTCTCATACCTGCCCGTAACTCTCGCGCCGACCCAACCAGCGGTCGATCAGTGGCCCCACCAAATGCGGGTGCAGGCCCAAGATCAGGTCCGCGGCCCGCTGGGCGGCGGCGCTCAGGTGCTGATCCCGCAGGGGATCGGCCACCCGAAACTCCACGCTGCCGGTCTGACGCGTCCCCAGCACCTCACCGGCCCCGCGCATGGCGAGATCCTTCTCGGCGATCAGGAAGCCATTGTGGGTCTGCCGGATCAGGGCCAGGCGTTCCCGGGCCGTGGCCGAGAGGGGAGCCCGGTAAAGCAGGACGCAGTGGCTCTCCACCGCCCCGCGTCCGACCCTACCCCGAAGCTGATGGAGCTGGGCCAGTCCCAGGCGCTCGGCATTCTCGATGATCATCAGGCTGGCGTTGGGCACGTCCACGCCCACTTCGATCACCGTGGTGGCCACCAGCAGGTCTAGGTCCCGGGCGGCGAAGGCCCCCATCACCGCCTCGCGCTCCGCCGCCCGCTGGCGCCCGTGCACCAGGCCCACCCGGACCCCCGGCAGCATCTCCCCGAGCCGGCCGGCGGTGTCTTCCGCCGCCTGGCATTGAAGGGCCTCCGACTCCTCGATCAGGGTGCAGACCCAGTAGGCCTGGCGCCCGCTGGCACACGCCTGGCGGACGCGCTCGATGACATCTTCGCGGCGGGCCTCGGGAACCGCCACCGTGACCACCGGGCTGCGCCCCGGGGGACCTTGGGCGATCACCGACAGGTCCAGATCCGCGTAGATGGTCATGGCCAGCGATCGGGGGATCGGGGTCGCCGTCATGATGAGCTGGTGCGGGACGGCCCCGGACGAGGCCCCCTTCTCCCTGAGCCGCAGCCGCTGATGGACCCCGAAGCGGTGCTGCTCGTCGATGATGACCAGCCCCAGGTCCTGGAAGCGCACCTCGTCCTGGAACAGGGCGTGGGTCCCGATCACCAGACGGGCCTCGCCGCTGGCGATGGCCGCGAGCAGCTCGGTCCGTTCCCGTCCCTTATGGCGGCCCGCAAGCCACAGGGGGGGAATGCCAAGGGGCGTCAGCCAGCGCGCGAGCCCCCGCCAGTGCTGCTCCGACAGGAGCTCCGTCGGGGCCATCAGGGCCACCTGGCAACCCCCTTCGATGGCCTGCAGGGCCGCCATCGCGGCCACCACCGTCTTGCCCGAGCCCACGTCCCCCTGGAGCATGCGTTGCATGGGGTGGGGCCGTGTCAGTTCGGCGGCGATCTCCGCCACCGCCTGCTCCTGATCCGGCGTCAAGGCGAATGGCAGGGCCTCCCGCAGCCGCCGGCTCAGGGAACCGTCAGCGACGAGCACCGGGGCCTGCTGCCGGCCGTGAGCCTGGCGCAGCCGGCGCAGGCTAACCTGATGGGCCACCAGCTCCTCGAAGGCGAGGCGCAGGAAGGCCGGGTGACGGCGCTCCAACAGCTCCGCCAGACCCGCCTCCTGCGGCGGTCGGTGGAGGTAGGTCAGGGCGTCCACCAGTCCGGGAAACTGGAACCCGGCGATGACCTCGGCCGGCAGGAGGTCTGGCGGGGGGTAGCGCGTCAGGAGGGCCAGGGCCTGGTCGGTCAGGGATCGCCAGCTCGTTTGCTGTAATCCCTCGGTAGACGCGTAGATGGGCGTCAGGCGCGCCTCCGGCTCCACATCCGCGCCCGCGGCTGCGTGAACCCGGTACTCCGGATGGATCATCTCCAGGCTGTTCGGACCCTGGCGCACCTCGCCAAAGCAGCGCAGTCTCACCCCTGGCCGCAGGGCGGCGAGCTGCTGCCCGGAGAAGTGGAAGAAGCGCAGCAAGAGCCCACCGGCGGGTCCGCCCTCCGGCCGCTCGACGAGCCAGACCTTGAGGGAGCGGCGGCGCCCGTAGGCGATCTGGGCATCGGCCACCTCCCCCTCCACCAGGGCCTCCGTACCCGCGCGCAGCTCTGCCAGGGGTACCCGCCGGGTACGGTCCTGGTAGCGCAGGGGGAGGTGGAAGAGCAGATCCTGGACGCTGTGGATGCCGATGCGAGCCAGGCGCTCGCGCAGCCGCGGGCCCACGCCGGTCAAGCGGTCCACGGGCAGGACCTCCGGGGAGTCGAGGGCGTGGTCAGGGCCTGACATGGGACCGGGCACAGGTTGGATACTCGGCGCGGACGCCCGTCGCCGCGGCCCGCCGGTCAGCCGCTCGCCTCAAGACCCCCAAAGGAGATGCGGCGGCAAGGCCCACGCGTCGAAGAGGCGCTCCGCGACTCGCCGCATCTTCGCGCACTCAGGTGTCTGACCATGGCGGGCGATCCTTGGCCCGGGCCCGAAACGCGAACAAGCGCCTCCCCGGGAGGAATCCCTGGCGCCGCACCCCGGCGTGCCGGAGAATTCCGTCGGCACGGCCTCGGGGAAATCGGGGGTCGCCACGCCACCCAGGAGGCACTCCATGATCGTTCAGCACAGCCTCTCCCTGAGCACCCGCGGGCGCGGCACCTACCCAATCACCGCCGACGTCGAAGCGGTGGTACGCGCATCGGGGGTCCGCACCGGCCTCTGCCACGGCTTCGTGCAGCACACGAGCTGCTCCCTGATCCTGTGCGAGAACGCGGACCCCGCGGTGCGCCGGGACCTGGAGTCTTTCCTGGCGCGCCTGGTGTCGGACGGGGATCGGTTGTTTCAACACGACGACGAGGGACCCGACGATATGCCGGCCCATGTGCGATCCATCCTGACCAAGATGGACCTGACGCTGCCCATCCGAGAGGGCCGCTTGGCGCTCGGGACCTGGCAGGGGATCTATCTCTACGAGCACCGCGCCCGGCCCCACCACCGGCAGCTCGTTCTGACCCTGATGGGCGATCCGGGGTAGCCGGGACCCAACCGCAACGCCCCGGGCCGCTCCTGGATCGCCTCGCGAGGATGGCCGCTAAAGGGTCGCCTCGGCGTCACCCTCGGACTCCCCAGCGGGCTCCTGGGCGACCCGAGTCCCCGGCAACCCGCCGACCCGCGCCTTGACGGCTTTGCCGAGCTGGTAGACCGCCATGGCGTAGTAGGTGCTGTGGTTGTAGCGCGTGATCACGTAGAAATTGTGCAGCCCCAGCCAGTACTCAAAGTCGCTGCCGGCATCCAGGCGCAGCAGGCTCACCTCCCCCGGGCGTCCTAGGGAGGTCGCGGGGGTAATGCCGCTCGCTGCCAGGCTACCCAGGGAGTAGCGCGTATCGAAGCCGGTCTTCATATTGATCGCGGCCCCGCCCGCAGAGGCCCGCACCGCCACCGGCTCCCCGGTACGCCAGCCGTGGCCCTTAAAGTAGTTGGCGACGCTGCCGATGGCATCCACCGGGTTCCAGAGGTCCCGATGACCGTCGCCGGTGAAGTCGACGGCGTACCTGTGGAAGCTGGAGGGCATGAACTGGCCATAGCCCATGGCCCCGGCGAAGGAACCGGTAGGCTTGAAAGGGTCGAAGCCCTCGTCCCGGGCCATGATCAAGAAGTTCTCCAGTTCACTGGTGAAGTACTCGGACCGGCGCGGGTAGGCGAAGGCCAGGGTGGCCAGCGCATCGATGATCCGGGTCTTGCCCATGACCCGACCCCAGCGGGTCTCCACCCCGATGATCCCGACGATGATCTCCGGCGGGACCCCGTAACGGGCGGAGGCCTTCTCCAGGGTCGAGGCGTGCTGGCGCCAGAACTGCACGCCTTTATCGATATTGTCCGGGGTGATGAATTTGGCCCTGTAACGGGTCCAGGCGCCGTTCGGCGTGGGAGGACCGGTCCTGGTGGTCTTGCGCACCGGTTTGTCCATGGCCTCGATGATCCAGTCCTCCTTCTGGGCCCGTGCCAGAACCAGACTCAGCGCCTTGGGATCGAAGCCGTGGGTCACCTCCATGTGGCGGACGAACCGCTCGACGGCGGGCTTGCCGGAGAAGGCCCCGCCCCCGCTCGGCACCTGATAGCCCACGCTGGAGACCGCAAGCTGGCGGGCACGGCTGGCTGTGTCCGTCCGGTAGGCCGCGCCCTCGGGACGGATGCTCGCCCCTGAGTCCTTGGACGGATTGGAGCCGCACCCCGCGGCGAGCAGCAAGCTGGATACCGCGAGCAGACTGACCAAGACGCGCATAGATCCCCCCCGGATTGCGTCCACCACAACTCCCGGCAATGGTAAGAGATTATCTGAGGAACGCAAGCCAAATCGGCATTTCTAGGGAGATTCCAATCTTGGGGATCCACTCGGCTCTGGCCTGCCACACTCGCGCCGCTGCCGCGACCGTGGACCCGCGGCGGGGCCCCTACCGGCTATTACCCGCTCCCGAGGATCAGGACGGCGTCCATCTCCACCGCCGCCCCCTTGGGCAGGGCCGCCACCCCAACCGCGGCCCGCGCTGGATAGGGTGGCTGGAAGTACTCGGCCATCACGTGATTGACCAAGGGAAAGTGACCCAGGTCGACGAGGAAGACGTTCAGCTTGACCAGGTCGGAGAGCTCCGCCCCCGCCGCCCGTGCCACCGCTTGGAGATTCTCGAAGACCTGACGGATTTGGGCCTCCAT
Organism: Bdellovibrio bacteriovorus; assembly: GCA_050257475.1. Classification (GTDB taxonomy): domain Bacteria; phylum Pseudomonadota; class Gammaproteobacteria; order Chromatiales; family Chromatiaceae; genus Thiodictyon. The sequence continues at coordinate 713 of JBLMWY010000003.1, read as the reverse complement.
GTCCCCATCCACCAGCTCCATGGTCTCCGGGACCAGGGGGATCTGGCCGGAGAGGTAGACGGTGTCACCCACGCGCACCGCCTGGGAATAGGTGCCGATGGCACGAGGCGCCTGGTCGCTGCTGATGATCTGTCTGGTCATGAGGGTCGCTCCTCCAGGGGTTGTGGTCCAAAGGGACTGGGCGGCCACGCGGACTCGGCGCTCCCCAAGCGCGTGGCCTCAGCCGAAGACTCGGCGCCACCAGCGCCGCCGGCTACCGGTGGGCTCGCGGGTCGCCGGCAGGTCGCAGGGGGGCAACAGGCTCATCACCCAGCCGGGAAGGGGAGGATTGGTGCTGTACCCACAGGAGACCCCCAGATTGTGGGGGTCGTAGATCTTGATCAGGGTGGGTGCCGCGGGATCGTCCGCGTAGACGATGCCGCAGTAGGATTCCTTGTGCTCGGCCCGCAGCAGGGCGTCGAGCTCCCCGACGAAGGTCACCACCCGCTGCGCGTCCGCCGGCTGGGAAGGCGGCACCTCCCCCACGTGGTAGAGGTACCAACCGGCGGCCGCCCGCTCCCTCACCCGCTCCCAGAGGGCATCGAGCTGGTGCCAGCGCAGGGCCGAGGTGAAGCTGCCGCGGAAGGCGGCGAGAAACGGATCCACGACTTGGCCGTCGGAGGTCGGGGGTTGACTCATGCTCGCTCTCTGGGGGGTCTAAGCGTCGCGGCCCT
>JBLMWY010000002.1:0-2579 GCA_050257475.1 Bdellovibrio bacteriovorus | reverse complement strand
GGGCGAGGTGTCAGCTACGCGACCGATGCCTTGCAGGTCCATGGCCTCGCCGGCCGCGCGGGCGGGGCGCCGGTGGTCCTCGCCGCTGGGCTCCCCGGGGTGCGACGTCAGCACGAGCACGCGATGGCTGCTATCCAGGATGCGCCGGTGCGGCTCCCGCCCGGCGGGCGGGTGGCCCGGGGATTCTTCGGCTGGCTGGAGCCGGACCACCCAGCGGCGACCTCGGACGCTGATCTGGCCTGGGTCGAGCGGGCCCTGGCCCTACCGGAGGCGGCTGCGCCCAAGGCGCCCGCGGCGGAGGAGGGCATGCGACCCGCGGCGAGCCTGTTTGCCTCGGCGCCGTCCCTGGATGCGCTGGAGTTCACCGAGTCGGAGGTCAGGGGCCGCTTCGGCCCGGACTGGCGGCAGGTGGAGCGGGAGGAGGGCCGCCTGCTGTCCTTCTTCACCGGTGAGCGCACTCATGTGGTGCTCAAGGCCAAGGAGCTTTGGGTCCTGCGGCCCCACGGCCAGATCCTGCGCACCGGCGCGGGCCTCACGCCGGATGAGGCGGGTCTGACCTCCACCTGCTGGATGGCGGGGGTCTTCCATTCCATGGTGACCCAGGGCCATGTGAGCATCAACCGCCTCCTGTCCACCGTCCATGGCTATCTGGGGCTCTTCCGCTCCCAGGGCCAGCGCCTGTTCGTGGAGCTGGACGGACTCTGGCATCTGCTGGACATCCCCTCGGCCTTCGAGATGAGCCCCCAGGTCTGCCGCTGGACCTACCGGCACCTCGGGGGTGTCATCCGCGTCGAGAGCCGGGCCCCTACGGACTGCCACGTATTGACCCTATCGCTCGAGGTACTTGAGGGCGGACCCCGGCGCTTCCTCCTGTCCAGCCATTTGGCGATCAATGGGGACGACGGCTCTGGACCGGTGCCAGCGCGTGTCACGCGGGATCAAGACGGGGTAGCCCTCCGGCCCGTCCCCGAGAGCGACCTCGGCCGGCGCTTCCCCGACGGCGGCTTCCGGCTCGATCCCTTGCCGGGGACCGGGATCGCCCAGGTGGGCGGAGACGAGCTGCTGTTCGAGGACGGGCGCTCCCGGGGGCAGCCCTTCCTCTGCCTGGTCACCGAGCCCGCCCGGGCCATTGGTTTCCGCCTGAGCGGCCACCTGATCCCCGAGGCCGAGGCGCCCTTTGGGTCGGAGGACGACTATTGGGATCAGGTGACCATGGGCCTGCGCCTGCATCCGCCCCTGGGCAGCCCGCTGGCCGAAGAGGCGGGGCGCCTCGCCGAGCACCTGCCCTGGCTGGCCCACGATGCCCTCATCCATTACCTGAGCCCCAGGGGCCTGGAGCAATACTCCGGAGGCGGCTGGGGGACCCGCGACGTGACCCAGGGCCCGGTGGAGATGCTGCTGGCCCTGGGCCATCCAGAGCCGGTCCAAGACCTCTTGCGGCGCGTGTTCAGGCAGCAGAATCCCGATGGAGACTGGCCCCAATGGTTCATGTTCTTCGAGCGGGAGCGTAACATCCGACCCGGCGACTCCCACGGCGACATCGTCTTCTGGCCCCTGCTCGCCCTGGGGCAATATCTGCTGGCCTCGGGAGACGCCGCCTTCCTGGACGAGGCCATCCCCTTCTTCGACGCGCGAGGGGAGGAGTCGGCGCAATGGGGGAGCCTCCGAGAGCACCTGGACCGGGCCCTCGGGGTCGTCCGAACCCGGCGCATCGGGGGCACCGAGCTGGTGGCCTACGGCAACGGGGACTGGAACGACTCCCTGCAGCCGGTGGACTTGAGCATGCGGGATCGGCTCTGCAGCGCCTGGACCGTGACCCTGCATTGGCACACCCTGACCACCCTGGCCGCGGCCTTCCGGCATCTGGGGCTTGAGGGGCCGGCCATGGAGTGGGAGTCCTGGGCGGGGCGCGTGCGCGCCGACTTCAATCGCCTGCTGGTGGTGGACGACACCCTGACGGGGCTCGCCGAGTTTCTGGAGGGGGGCGACATTGCCTATCTGCTGCATCCTCGCGACGGCGAGACCGGCATCCATTTCAGCCTGCTGGCCATGGTCCATGCCATCCTGGTCGGCCTCTTCACCCCCGAGCAGGCCCGCCACCATCTCGCCCTGATCGAGCAGCATCTGCTCGGACCTGACGGGGCCCGGCTCTTCGATCGACCAGTACCCTACCAGGGTGGGTCTCAGGCTCGATTCCAGCGAGCGGAGAGCAGCTCCTTCTTCGGGCGGGAGATCGGGCTGATGTATATGCATGCCCATCTACGCTGCGCGGAGGCCCTGTGGCGCTACGGCGACGCGGAGGGCTTCTTCCGCGCCCTGTGCCAGGCCAACCCCATCGGCCTCCGCGAGCGGGTCCCCGCGGCGACGCCGCGTCAGGCCAACTGCTACTACTCCAGCTCGGACGCGGCCTTCCCCGACCGCTACGCGGCGGAGGCGGACTACGCTCGGCTGCTGCGGGGCGAGGTCCCCCTGGATGGTGGCTGGCGGGTCTATTCCAGCGGCGCGGGGATCGGTCTTGCGCTCATCCTCCGCTGTCTGCTCGGCCTGCGGCAGGAGCGCGACCGTCTGGTGATCGATCC
>JBLMWY010000001.1:0-4906 GCA_050257475.1 Bdellovibrio bacteriovorus | reverse complement strand
CTCGCTGGAGTGCGCCGGGTCCCCATCGACATAGTTGAGGATCCACTTGTTCAGCCAGCGCTGCATGTCGTCGCGCTCCTTGAACGAGCCGAGGTTGTCGCGCTCGATGCATTTCAGATAGTGCGCGAAGCGGCAGGTGGCGAAGAGATAGGGCAGGCGTGCAGCCAGATTGGCATTGGCGGTGGCGTCCGGATCGTCGTACTCGAACGGCTTCTGCAGCGACTGGGCGCCGATGAAGGCGGCAAAGTCGCTGTTTTTCTTGTGTATGAGCGGCATGAAACCGTTCTTGGCCAGCTCCGCCTCGCGCCGGTCGCTGATGGCGATCTCGGTCGGACACTTCATGTCCACACCGCCGTCGTCGGTGGGGAAGGTGTGGGTGGGCAGACCCTCCACCGCCCCGCCGGACTCCACGCCGCGGATCCGCGAGCACCAGCCGTAGAGTTTGAAGGAACGGGTGATGTTGGTGGCCATGGCATAGGCCGAGTTGGCCCAGGTGTACTTGTCGTGCCTGGCCCCTGCGGTGTCTTCCTCGAAGTCGAACTCCTCGACCGGGTCGGTCTTGGCCCCGTAGGGCAGCCGCGCCAGGAAGCGCGGCATGGCCAGGCCGATGTAGCGGGAGTCCTCGGATTCCCGCAGGGAGCGCCAGGACGCGTACTCCGGGGTCTGGAAGATTTTGGTCAGGTCGCGGGGGTTGGCCAGCTCCTGCCAGCTATCCATCTGCATGACCGTGGGCGCCGCGGCCGAGATGAAGGGTGCGTGGATGGACGCGGCGACCTTGGCCATCTCGCCGAGCAGCTCCACGTCCGGTGGGCTGTGGTCGAAGTAATAGTCGCCCACCAGGCAGCCGAAGGGCTCGCCGCCAAACTGGCCGTACTCTTCCTCGTAGAGCTTCTTGAAGACGGGGCTCTGGTCCCAGGCGGTGCCCTTGAACTTCTTGAGGGTCTTGTGCAGCTCCTTCTTCGAGATGTTCATCACCCGGATCTTGAGCATCTCGTCCGTTTCGGTGTTGTTCACCAGGTAATGCAGTCCGCGCCAGGCCCCCTCGAGCTTCTGGAAGTCCTCATGGTGGAGGATCTGGTTGACCTGCTCGGTGAGCTTGCGATCGATCTCCGCGATCATGGACTCGATGGTGCGGACCGCGTCGTCTGAGATCAGGGCGGTCTGCTGCAGGGCCTGGGATGCCAGGGTGGCGACGGCGGACTCCACCGCCTCGCGGGCCCGGTCGGACTTGGGCTTGAACTCCTGCTGGAGCAAGGAGGCGAAGCTCCCGGCTTCGATGACCTGGGTTTGCGCCTCGGGTGCGGCGGCGGTTTGGGTGTTGGTCTCGGCCATGTTGGTGGTCCTCCGCCTAGGCCTGCTCTTCTGTGGGCTTGGGTGCCGCGGCCAGGGCCTGCAGGAGCGAGGGGTCCTGGAGCGCCTTGGCGATCAGTTCCTCGGCCCCGCTCTTGCCGTCCATGTAGGTGAGCAGGTTGGAGAGCTGGGAGCGCGCCTGCAGCAGCTTGTTCAGCGAGTCCACCTTGCGCGCCACCGCGGCCGGGGAGAAGTCGTCCATGCTTTCGAAGGTCAGCTCCACGTTGAGGTTGCCCTCCCCGGTGAGGGTATTGGGCACCTGGAAGGCGACCCGGGGTTTCATGGACTTGAGCCGGTCGTCGAAGTTGTCGACGTCGATCTCCAGCATCTTGCGGTCGGCGACCGCCGGCAGCGGCTCGGCGGGCTTGCCGGAGAGGTCCGCGAGCACCCCCATGACGAAGGGGAGCTGCACCTTCTTCTCCGCCCCATAGAGCTCGACGTCGTACTCGATCTGAACCCGCGGCGCACGGTTGCGGGCAATGAACTTTTGGCTACTCTCTTTGGCCACGGACTGGCTCCTCGCTTTGGGAAGGGTTTCAAACGGGGCCGCCTCTTAACGGGCGGTTCGGTGCGGGTATGGGCTCAGGGCTCCGTTTCCGGCCCACACACCTTTTCGATCTCGCTGAGCGCGCCCGGGGCGAGGTCGCGCACGATGTCTAGAAAGCTCCCGGTCGCCAGGCGCCGCGCCCGCATCAAGAGGAGCGGGACGGGACTGGACGGCTCGTAGCGGGAATAGTAGTCACAAATTCGGTCGATGGCGCGCACCACGTCGTCTCGCGAGCCGATCTTTCCGGGCGCGGCTTGGGATTGGGTGGCCTTGGCGGATCCCTGGTCTGAGGGGGTCGTGCTTGCTTCTTCTTCCTGCGTGTCTGACACCGCTGGAAAACGTTGGGTCAGGTGAGGCTGCAGGGCCCGGTCGATGGCGGCCAGAAGTCCGGTCAACGGATCAAGGTCCGGCATCTGATCGGCCCGGATCCGTGCCCCCAGCCCATCGAGGATGGATAGGGTCCGAGCGAGCGCGCCCGCGACCGCCGCGGCGGTGCTCTTGAGCTCATCGCCGTCACATTCCTGGAAGGCCCCGTTGATCGCCGCCGCATCCAACGCCTTGCCGTCGTGTTGCGCGCTCGTGCGGCCCTCTGCGATCTCAATGGCCCTATAGGTCACGGGGCCAAAGACGCGGGATCGAATGAGCGGCGTGTCGCGCAGGGCATCCAGCAGGAGCTCCCGGTCACACAGGTCGAGGAGGCAATTGACGCGGGCGGTCGGGTCGTAATCGTCTTCTGGATCGAGCTGGGGGTAGACCGCTTCCCAGTAGCGCTCCATCAGCCCTTGGATCAGCGCGAGCCCAGACTCCAGGCCCGCGAGACCCTGGACCCTCGCGAGTGCACGGGTGAGCAGCACGGCGACCCGCAGATCCTTCGAGTGGGTCAAGAGGTCAGAAGCCAGTCCTTGAACCCGGCGCCAGTCGGGCTCCTCGCCGGCCACCACGGTGCTTCCGATCTGGCGCTCCGGTGTCCCCTGAGCGGCGTCGAAGGCCGCGCGGTAGGCCGGGTCGTACTCGAGATCCTGTCCCGCGGGGCCGTCACCGGCGACCGGCTCTAGGAGTTGATCGACTGCGATCCCAGTCATCCGATGTACCAGTTAGGACCAGTTAGGGGTCAACGTCGTCGCCAGCGCGATCATGGGGTCTGGTTAGAGGCCGACCACTCCCGGCCATCGGTCACCCCAAGGAGGCGCTGATTTGCTGCACTTCCCGTGCGGGAAAGGGACGCCCCTCCATGTTCAGGCTCCTGAGTGCCTGAAGTTGGTTCCGATCGGAGACCGCGTCTGCGACTCGGCACCCAACTGAAGCAGTGGCCGGATTCCTAGCCGTCCCCGCCGTTGCAGCTTCCACAGTAAACGGTTTGGATAGCCCCAGGCTATTGGACGCTGCCCAAAGAGTAGCCCGCATCGGTTGGCGCAACAAGTGGCCGGAAGGTTTGCCAAGTCCCGACCTATCCCAAGTTGCTAGCGGCCCGGATCAGGGTTCTCCCTGACGCTGCGCCGATGCCGGACCTTTGGCGCGATCGTGTGCCGTCTGATCGGGCCCGCTGGCTCCAGCGGGCTCCTGAGGTGCCTGTATCGAAAGTAGCCGGATACGTTGGGTCAGGCCAGAGCGGGGCTGTCGGGTTGCGAGACCCTCGTCCAGCCGCCGGGGCGCCGCTGCAGTGGGGTCAGAAGACCGCGTTGTTCAGCCACAAGTGCGCAAGGATGCCGCCCGCATAGCCCAGTGCGATCGCGGGGGTCCACCTCAAATGACCGAAGAAGGTGTAGACGCCACGCGCCTGTCCCATCAGGGCCACGCCGGCGGCGGAGCCGATGGACAGCAGGGAACCGCCGACGCCTGCGGTCAGCGTAACCAGCATCCACTGGCCGATGGACATGTCCGGCATCATCGTCAGGACCGCGAACATCACCGGGATGTTGTCGATCACCGACGACAGCAACCCGACCGCCGTATTGGCCACGGTGGGTCCCCAGCCGCCATACATGGCCTCCGACAAAAGGGCCAGATAACCGATGAAGCCAAGTCCCCCCACGCACAGCACGACCCCGCAGAAGAAGAACAGGGTGTCCCACTCGGCCCGCGCCACGCTGCGGAAGATGTCGTAGGCCACCTGATTGCCCAGGTCCTCGCTGTCCTCCCCCTTGGCCAGATGGTTCTCGCCGGTACGCTTCAGGTAGTAGGCGAAGAACTTCAGATAGGCGAGCCCCGTCAACATGCCGAGCACCGGGGGCAGATGCAGGAAGTTGTGGAAGCTCACGGCGGTGGCGATGGTCGCCAGGAAGAGGAGCGCGATGCGCAGGGCGCCCCGCTTGGTGTGAACCATGTCGCCGCCGCCTTTGGGCTTGCCGTCGCGTACCGCGAGGCTCATGGCGACCGCCGGCACCAGCCAGTTCACCAGGGAGGGGATGAACAGCATGAAGAAGGTCCAGAAGGTCACAGCCCCGTTCGTGGCCTGGATGTTCCGCTGCCAGACCATTAGGGTAGTGATGTCGCCGAAGGGGCTGAAGGCGCCCCCGGCGTTGGCGGCAACCACGATGTTGATGCAGGCGAGCAGGACGAAGCGGTGGTCGCTGCCCCCCACTGCCATGACGACGGCGGCCATGAGCAGGGCGGTGGTCAGGTTGTCCGCCACCGGGGAGATGAAGAAGGCCAGGGTCCCGGTCACCCAAAAGAGTGTCCTCAGGGTGAACCCCTTGCGAACCAGCCAGGAGCGCAGGGCCTCGAAGACCAGACGCTCCTCCATGGCGTTGATATAGGTCATCGCCACGAGGAGGAAGAGCATCAGCTCCGCGTATTCCTCGAGGGTGTGTCGCACCGCGGCCTCTGCGCTGTGGGGGATGCCGTTCTGCACATAGACCCAGCCGATCAGGCCCCAGATCAGGCCGGCGGCGAGCATCACCGGCTTGGATTTGCGCAGGTGGATGAACTCCTCGACCATCACCATGAGGTAGGCGACCACGAAGATGGACAAGGCGGCGACGCCGACCCAGTGCTCTGTCAGGTCGAGCC